>NZ_AJMT01000188.1:0-15725 GCF_000260655.1 Neisseria sicca VK64 | reverse complement strand
GATGCCTATCTGCATGAAATCGCCAAACATTTTGATTGTACGGCAGCCGCCGTTTGCTATGCACTCAAACAGATGGGGATGACGCGAAAAAAAGACCACCACTTACAAAGAACAAGACCCGGCCAAAGTACGCATTATTTGACACAGCTGGCCGAATTTTCTGACTACCAACGTGTTTATTTGGATGAAACAGGATTTGACCGCTACCTGTTCCGTCCTATGCCCGCAGCCCGAAAGGGCAAATAGTGAAAGCGCAGATAAGTGGAAAAAGATACCGACGCTTATCTCTGGTGTCCGCACAAGTCGGCAACCGGCTGTTGCTCCGATGGTTTATCAAAATACGATGACCGGAGTCTTTTTTGAAGTGTGGTTTCAGCAATGCCTACTGCCTGCATTGACTCAAAAATCGGTGATTATTTTAGATAATGCACGATTTCACCGTATGGGTGTCTTACGGAAAATGGCGGAAAAATGGGGACATAAGGTATTGCCTCTTGCGCCTTATTCACCTGAGCTCAACCCGATTGAGAAGGTGTGGGCGAATATTAAGCGGTATCTGCGAACCGTATTGTCTGATTACGCCCGATTTGACGATGCGCTACTGTCCTATTTTAATTTTAATTGACTATAGATGCGACAACCTAACTACAAAGAAAACAATTTTTGTAATTTCACACTCTGATGAAGCAAGTGAGGGTAGTGTAGGATCAGACTCACGTTCTTGCAAGGGTACTCAGTATTCCCCTGTGCCAGTCACGAATCTTAAAGGTAACGGTTCTACGACTATTATGCATCCTATTGGCTATGAACATTTTAATATTTATACACATGGATTTTGGGGACTTTACGATAGCATGGGAAGCACTAGTGATATTTACAATCAGTTAAATAAACATGATGGAGTCAAATAATATGACTAAATATTTCAATACGGAAAGCTATTATAAAATATTATTATTACAAATAATATTTACAATACCAGCCTTGATAATATTTATACAATTTATCACTTCAAAACTTATTTTAGGAATATATGGCATATTTTTTTATATTTTATAGAAATACTAAGCGGAATAATTGGATTATTTTGTTGCATCCTCATCTTATTTTGCAAGAGAAAAAATATTATTGTTATACTAACAAGTATAATTATATGCGAATTCAATATATTTTCCATTCTAAGATTTAATCCTAATGGTATATATAATTATTATTGTCATATATGTGAATATATATTTCAAATTGCATCCTAAAAAAATCCTAAAATTATTTACAATGATTCATTTGAAAAAGCTGTTGGTCTTTCCTCTGTAGTATCAGCAGCCAACCAAGCCAAGGAAGGTAAGTTTAGTGCTTGTGTATACGCAGTAGATGTGACGTCTGGTATGGCAGGAATACGCTTCTCACAATTAAGTTCAAAACTTAAATTAACCGCTGGTGTGGGATTAGCTGCTAGTTCTGGAGCCTTCTCTGACTATGTTTGTCAAGGTAAATCAGCAAGTGAAACTCTTAAAGGAGTGCCTGGCAATATTGCAGGTGCAGTAACAGGCGACCGCCTAGGAAAAATGGGTATGGGAGATTTTAGGCAAACTATAGGTTTAGAGATAAAAAAAGAATTTACAAATAGGAGCATAAATCAAGCAGAAAAACTGGGGACACCAAGTAAAAAACGGTAATCTAGAATTGAAATGAGAGATTATTAATGAAAAATAAATTTTTTCTAACAATTTATATTGTATCAATTGCTTTAGCTCTTTCTTCTTGCAATTACTTTGAACAAAAAAAGGTCGTAACTTGTGAGCCAATGGACAGCTTACCTAAGTTAGAACAGTGTGCCCAAAATAATGATATACAGAGCCAATATAACCTAGGAGCGCGATATTTGAATGGCGTGGAAGCACCCAAAGATTTAGAAAAAGCATTTTATTGGACCGAAAAAGCGGCCAAACAAGGTTATACCGCAGCAGAATCTAATTTGGGATGGCTATATTCCATTGGTGGAGGGGGCAAAAAAGATGAAAAAAAAGCAATTGAATGGACACAAAAAGCAATCAAAAAAGGGGATGTAATCGCCTATTCAAATTTAGGTTATTTTTACAGTCATGGGATAGGAGTACCTATTGATTTCAAAAAAGTGTGGAATATTACCAGATTGCTGCAAATCAAGGAGTAGCAGAAGCCTATCAGAATTTAGGAGTGGCTTACTTAAATGGCAAAGGTGTGCCAAAAAATACCCAAAAAGCTTTAGACATGATGAAGAAAGCTATCGATGGGGGTAGCCAAACTGCTATTTACAATTTGGGAAACATTTATTCTTCAATAGGAAAAAATGAGGAGGCAATTTTGTGGCTTCGGAAGGCAGCTGAATTAAATCTTGTCTTTGCTCAGGCTGATTTAGCAGGAAAGTTGGCTGAAAGCGCCAAAACAGAAGCTGAAAAACAGGAAGCTAAGCAATGGTTAGAAAAAGCTCTGGCTCAAAATGAACCCTACGCTTATGCCGCAGCCGGCGTATTGTACTCTGAAAAAAATAATGTCTTCCCCATCAATGAGAAAAAAGCTTATGAGTATTATATGAAGGCAGCTGAATTAGGAGAAGAACAGGCCCAAACTCTCTTGGCATTGTGGTATTGGGAAGGAAGATATGTACCAAAAGACGAAATAAAAGCAGTGGAATGGTTTGAACGTGCAGCCAATAACGGTGAAATCAAAGCTGCTAGAAAATTAATAGAAATATATGAGCAAGGTAGCAAAAATATTCCAAAAAATAAAGCCAGAAAGCAATATTGGGAAAGCAAACTGACCGTCATTGAGTGAGTAAGCGTAGATTAGGTAAAAAACCTAACTTTCACAAAGGTCTTCCGAAAACTTTTAGACGACCTAATTTAGGTACTTACAGTTGCACCAAAATTGCCACGAAGAAAATGGTTAGTTTGTTATCTAATTCAGATACTGAAATACAAAATTCTCATTTTCATTTAGGTGTAAAGGTAGGAATGACTTACTTTCCTATGGGCATGGCGCCGCATCATACAATTTATAAATCATACAGTTGGTTTTTCATACTATTAGAATAGCTAGGGGTAAACTAAAGATATTCATGATCAAATTGAGAATATTAAAAAAATGAAGCAAAAAAATTACTTCTTACTGATTGCTCAAATTTTGCTAAATCTTCCGTCATTGATATTTTTGACCGTATGGCTCATAAAAATAACAATAGTGATGGATGCAGAATTATTTTCATATTTACTTACATTCATTAAATTATCAAGCTATATTGCAAGTCTGTTTTCAGTAGCTACTCTGATAAATTTACTCTTTATAAGAAATATGAAAACCTTACCAATTTCGGTACCCATAAGTATATTTACATTATTATTCAGTGCATATACCTTAAGTTCATATGCCTGCAATTCTTTTTATGGATATTACATGTGTTTGGTTCGTGATTATATTTTTAAAATCATTCACTAAATAACAAGCATAATCCAAATAAGCAAGTGTAAGTTAGATTTAAATAAAGGTCGTCTGAAAAACTTTCAGACGACCTATCAAATACAGATTAAAAAGTAGGCTACTGCTTTGATAATAACGCCTGCAACAAACTGTTTCGATGAGCTATTTAGCTTGTACGCGCTTAATGGCTTTTCCTCATAGTGATAAGTCTGACTTGAACTGAATTTCCTTAGTTATCCGTGACAGCCCTTTGATTAAAACAGCAATTCGCCTTAAAAAGGTGTATCCATGAAGAAATTTATTAAATTAGCTTTAATCTCTTTAGGCACGCTATCTGCAATTATATTTATACCATTAATAATATTAATGTTCAGCTATGATCAACATGATGATTTCTATTACAAAACTCCTGATGAGTTTTTAAATTCCAAATCATTTTCTTGGTACATTGATATTTTTCCCAAAAGCAGTCGCAATATATTCTTGAGGACTTTTGTTGAAACAAATGGAATGATCGTTATTTTTGAAGCAAATAAAGCGGATGAAATACCTCTTTCTCAACTTTATCCTATAACTTCAACAGGGATAGACTATTTAAAAGACTTCAATATTCCTACTTCCCAAAAACAACCTTTTTTGGATAATGGTAAATTATATTGTTATTTTTATTCAAACAACTCTCCTTATTTGGTCAGTAAATACTATTCAAACAATCCTGATCTAGTACATTATATGTTTACATCACTCCGACCCAAGGAGGCTTTAGAGCTTTGTCCTTCAAATACCGTTAAAACACATTAGATCAATCCTGATTCAAATACCATCTCAGGTTTAGGATTCAAAAAACCATTATATTTTCTTCATATACTGAAACATGGGCATCAATTCTATTATTAATATCTACTTGCCAAGTATTGCTTTATTCATTCTTTTTATTTTTCTTGTTATTGAGTGGAAAAACGACGTAGAACTGAGAAAAAGAATGAAAGATATGAATTTCTTTGAAAGAAATTATATTTTCCCTAATTATTTTTATATATATACTGCAATATGGACAATAACTCTATTAATACTACTTATTCATGAACCATTTTTTTATTTTATGTTTTTATTTTGTTTATTATTCTCTGGAGGATTTATTCATACCGAAAGAAAAACAAGTCAATTGAGAAGTTTGATGTATGGAATGTATTACGGAACTCTATTTGTTCTCATAATCTGGTTGATTAATTTAAAACTGAATATAATTTCTTTACCTGATTAACAGGTACGGGGAGATTGCGCTGGAAATCCGACATTTTTAGGTAATTTGATGACCTTACTCCAAACTGCTTGTTTTTTTTTTATGAGAATATATTTGAATAAACATCGTAACGCTTTATGTAAAGCCCCTGTCCTGATGGTAAAAAACTGGGACAGACATTACGGATAAAGTTTCATGCGGAGAAATCTTGTATGCCTCAACCTCAGGTTATTTCAAATAATTCCCCTTTGAAAGGGAAATATTATGTTTCTTAATAGCAAATAATATTGTTTGGGAATTTATCCTTCAATAGATTATTGAGATCTGAATTTCCGTTAAAAAGGTCGTCTGAAAACCGTTTAAATCCAGTTAAACCGGTTTTCAGACGACCTCTTATGTTGGAAATCGCGTTTACTTCAACGCTGCCAGACAATCCTTCACTAATGCCGGGCCTTTATAAATCATGCCGCTGTACACTTGGACGGCGGTTGCGCCGAGACGGATTTTTTCTGCGGCATCCTTGCCGTTCATAATGCCGCCTACGCCGATAATCGGCAGCTTGCCGTCTATGTGTTCCGCCAATGTTTTCAGCACTTGGTTGCTTTTTTCGCGCACGGGCAGGCCGCTTAGGCCGCCCTGCTCGCCTGCGAGCGGATGGCTGCCGAGGCTTGATTTGTCGATGGTGGTATTGGTGGCGATGATGCCGTCCATTTCGACGGATTTGACGACGTGGGCGATGTCTTCGATTTGTGCTTCATCTAAATCGGGAGCGATTTTGACGGCGAGTGGGACGTATTTTCCGTGCGCGGCGGCAAGCTGCGCCTGTTTGTTTTTCAGGGCTTCGAGTAGCGCGCTCAGTTCGTCGCCGCCTTGCAGTGCGCGGAGGTTTTTAGTGTTGGGAGAGGAAATATTGACGGTAATGTAACTTGCGTGTGCGTAGGCTTTTTCGAGGCAGATTAAATAGTCGTCGGCGGCGTTTTCGATGGGGGTTACGGCGTTTTTGCCGATGTTGATGCCCAACACGCCTTGATAACGGCTTTTTTCGATGTTTTGAATCATGGCGTCAATACCGTGGTTGTTGAAGCCCATGCGGTTGATGATGCCTTGGTGTTCGGGAACGCGGAAGAGGCGCGGCTGCGGGTTGCCGGGCTGCGGTTTGGGCGTGACCGTGCCGATTTCGAGGAAGCCGAAACCGAGTGCGCCCAATGCGTCTATGTATTCGCCGTTTTTATCGAGTCCGGCAGCCAGCCCGACCGGATTGGGCAGGTTGATGCCCATGAGTTTGACGGGCTTGGTTCGGTTGTCGAAAATCGGAAGTAAACCGAGTTTATAAACTTTGTTGAGCGCGTCGAGGGTGAAATGGTGGGCTTTTTCGGCATCGAGTTTGAACAGCAGGCTGCGGGCTAGGGAATACATGGGGTTCTTTCGGATGATTGGCAAACCGCCGTATTTTACCCGAAACTGTTACTCGCCTGCGAAAAGGTCGTCTGAAACCTGATTTCCGGTTTCAGACGACCTTTTCTGCTTTATCCGTGCAAGCGTTTTGTTCAACTCAACAGCATTTCCTGCATCAGCTTCATGCCCCATTGCCAGCCGCCGAGTGCGCCGTTGAGCGTGCCAGAGTGTGGCGACAGGAGGAGGCGGGCGTTCCACAGGTTTGCCCGTTCTTCCGCCCAGTTGCGCAGCGTGCCGTTTTGTTCGGCGATGACAAGCGCGGTGCGGCAGGGGCAACGGACGCGCTGGAAGGTGTGTATTTCATCGTCGGGGAAGGTTTCGGGGCGCGGCGAGACGAGGATGATGTTGACGATCTTTTTCTGCGTCAGGATGTCGGTTTGGTAGAGCCATGCCAAAAAGGCGGACACGCCTGCACCGTGAGCGACGACGGCGATGTGTTCGCCGCTGATGCCTGCAAACGCCATCTGAAGGTTTGCCTGCCATTGGGCGATGCTTTGGCTGGCGGAAGCGGCAGCGGTTTGGACGACGGGATAGCTGACCGCCCAGCGGTCTATCCACATTTCCGCCTCGTCCGCGTCGCGTATCAAGAAAAGCGTCAGGTCTTCGAGTTCGAAAGTTCGCATTTCAGACGACCTATTTGAGCAAATCTTTGAGCGTAAAGGTAATCAAGAGCACGGCGGGGACACTTAAAACGGCGCAGGTGGCGAGGCAGATCAGGATGTTGGCAATCAACCGCCAGCCTTTCCAGCCGAAACACTTGGCGGCAATCATGAGGCAGGGCAGCGAAAACAGCAGCCACACCAACGCCCAAAGCGGATTGGCGCGGGTCATTTCAACCCAGCCGGACATCCGCGCCAGCATGAATATCGTCCACACCAGCATAGGCAGTACAAACGCGGCGACCACCCATGCCGCGCCTATGCCGGTTTTACCGTTCACATTCCAATCGTATTTGCCGAAAACTTTATTGGGCAGCATAGTCGTACTCCACTACCAAAGGTGCATGGTCGGAAAATTTCTCGTCTTTATAAACATGCGCGGACACCGCTTTGGCGGCAAGTTCGGGCGTAACCATCTGATAGTCGATGCGCCATCCGACATCTTTCGCATACGCCTGTCCGCGGTTGCTCCACCAAGTGTAGCCCGGATTGTCGGGATAAAGCGTGCGCCACATATCCGTCCAGCCGAGCGTATGGATGACTTTGCCTATCCATTCGCGCTCTTCCGGCAGGAAGCCTGAGTTTTTCTGGTTGCCTTTCCAGTTTTTCAGGTCGATGTTTTGGTGGGCAATGTTCCAGTCGCCGCAAACGACAATGTCGCGCCCCTCCGCCTTCATGGCTTCAAGCATGGGATAGAATGCATCTAAAAAGCGGTATTTCAATTCCTGCCGCTCCGGCGCGCTGGTGCCGCTGGGCAGATAAAGCGAAATCACCGACAGCTTGCCGAAATCGCAGCGCACAAACCGCCCTTCCCTGTCGAATTCTTCAATGCCCATACCGATTTGCACATTGTCAGGCGCGCGTTTGCTGTACACCGCCACGCCGCTGTAACCGCGTTTTTCGGCGCAATGCCAATGGCCGTGCATCCCGTGCGGATTCTTCATTTCGTCGGACAAATCGGCTTCCTGCGCTTTGAGTTCCTGCACGCAGACAATGTCCGCGCCCGATGCGGCGATGTATTCGTAAAATCCTTTTTTGTAGGCGGAGCGGATGCCGTTGACGTTGGCGGAGATGATTTTCAGCATAATTTTGTGCTTTGGAATATTGGTTTGAGGAAAAAAACGGATTGTAACCGATATAGAGGAGTCGCTACAAAACCGCTCTTTCTTTTCGCTGCAACTGTTTGTGAACGCTTCAACATTGCCTTTGCGAGTCAACCATAAAAATAGGTCGTCTGAAAACGGATAACCAAACCGTTTTCAGACGACCTTTCCCCTTGGGGTGGTTCGACGATTCAAAATTTTGTGCTTTTTTCGTTTTTAAATACTTTCTGCTTGAGTAACAAGGCCCGTAAGATGACCAACTTTACCGTGCCGTTGCTACACATTTGATATTTATGCCGAAAGTCGTGAAATTTTGAGTGTCTGCACCCCTTGTAAAAAAGTAAATGCAACTTTCACTTTTTATTGTTTTTGGCCGGCAAACGTCCCTACGATTTTACCGACCTGATAAACACCTGCTGTCTCTGCGGCTGCGGAACCGAAGAAACCGCCGTGTATTTCTGCCGTCGGGGTGACGGAAGAAAATCTGTTGCCGTTGATATCCGCATCAACGGTGAGCGTTTTGTTGAAATAGCCGAGGCTGCCGCTGACTTTTTTGCTTTCGAAATCGGCAGTCAGACGGCCTGTACCGTATGCCTGCGCCAGAGTACCGCGCACGCTGACGGTCGATACGTCGTAAACCGCCTGTCCGATTTTCGGCATTTCTGCTTCACGGGTAAAATTACCGTTGAAGAAAGCGTAATTGTTTTGCGATGCGGTCTTCACGATGCCGGCAACCGCATCGGGTGTGCTGTGGTGCAGGACATAATTGCCGCCAAAATTGGCAAGGCGTTTATTCTCCGAACCGCCGACGCTGTCCTGCCAGCCGTTTTTAAAACTCTCGCCTTGTACGGCTGCAAGATCAACCTCTACGCCTTCGACGGTAATCTTGTTCCAATCGGCATGATTGAATGCCACTGCGGAATCAGAAGCATTGGTTCCGCTGAAAAATTGTTTGCCGGATTCCGGTTTTTCCGACTTTACAGCTACCGGCAATGCGGAAGCTGCGTCTGCCGAGGGCAGGGCTTGGGCAGATTTTGGAGCCTGTGTCGGCGTGGATTGCGTACTGGGGGAGGAGCTGCCGCCACCGCAGGCAGATAAGGCTGCAACACACATCAAAGCAAGATATTTTTTCATAATTTTGTTCTTAAAATTGTTATCTGACGAAGACAGGAACGCATTCTAAGCACAAACAATATGACTTTGTAATAAATATGCCAAACGAGCATTTTTTACGACCAACGGCAATAATAAAGGCCGTCATAAAGTACTCATTTACTTTTCAGACGACCTTCTAACAACCTTTTTATCAGCGTTCAGCTACATTGTTGGCGCAAAGCTTTGTCACGCTCCATCTGCACATTAATCTTATTCACCAAGTCCTTATCCAACAATTGGCTCTCATAATGATCCTGCACCGCATCCAAAGTTTGGATACAGGCGGCTTTGTTGTTTGCCTGACGGTAAGCATCGGCAGCATCGTTGGTGGCAGTCACTGTTTCAATCGGATTAAGGAAGTCGCCGCACTGTTTCAGATAATTTTGTTTGATGTCCGCAGCCTGTTCGAATTTTCCTGAACGTAAGGTCGTCTGAAAACGGTTTTCCATCTTTTTGACACCTTGTTGCGAACAAACCTGCGGCAGTTTGTAATACTCCGACGGGAAAGATACGCCCGCGCCGCAATAATTTTCGCAGCCTTCGGCATCCACATTTACCTCATCCCCCTTGAATTGAAACGATATTTGGCAGCCTTCCCCATCTTTCCAAACCTTATTCTTATCCATTTTGCCTTGCGCGCCACATATATGCCCGCGTTCGTTGGCAGATTCAATATTGAACTGATTGCCGTTGATTTTCAGCCAATCGTGGGCAATGGGCTGTTTCGTTCTGTACTCCGCGGCAAATGCCACGCTGCCCATACTCATCGCCAAAACCAAACATAAAATCTTTTTCATAGATATTCCTTTTCATTAAACAATACAGCCTGCCTGCAAAAGAGGTCTAAATAGTACCCATACCTATTAGGCAAAGCCAGTTTGCTATAATACTACCATTTTTATTCTCACCGACATCCGCCCGTACCATGCCCCATCCCGACTTCTCCCAAACCCTCTCCAAAGACCGCCACTTCCTACGTTCCGCCTTCAAAAATCCCAACAAATACGGCGGCTTGTCCAAAGTCGAAGAAAAATACCGAAAATCGCACGACCTCTATCTGCAACGCCTGTCCAAACTGCCCAAACCCGAGTTCGACAACACCCTGCCCGTTCACGAAAAGCTCGAAGAAATCAAAAAAGCCATTGCCGAAAATCAGGTAACGATTATTTGCGGCGAAACCGGTTCGGGCAAAACCACGCAGTTGCCCAAGATTTGTTTGGAACTCGGACGCGGGGCGGCGGGGCTAATCGGGCATACCCAGCCGCGCCGTTTGGCCGCGCGCTCAGTGGCGGAGCGGATTGCCGAAGAGTTGAAATCCGAAATCGGCAGTGCGGTCGGCTATAAAGTGCGCTTCACCGACCACACCTCGTGCGATGCCTGCGTCAAGCTGATGACCGACGGCATCCTGCTGGCGGAAACGCAGACCGACCGTTATCTCGCCGCCTACGACACGATTATCATCGACGAAGCGCACGAACGCAGCCTGAACATCGACTTCCTCTTGGGCTACCTGAAACAGCTTCTACCACGCCGCCCCGATTTGAAAGTCATCATCACCTCGGCAACCATAGACGCAGAACGCTTCTCCCAACACTTCAACGGCGCGCCCGTACTGGAAGTGAGCGGGCGCACCTATCCCGTCGAAATCCTCTACCGCCCGCTGACCAGCAAAGACGAAGACGACGCGGAAGTCGAGTTGACCGACGCGATTGTCGATGCGGCGGACGAATTGGCGCGACACGGCGAAGGCGATATTTTGGTGTTCCTGCCGGGCGAACGCGAAATCCGCGAAGCCGCCGAAGCCTTGCGCAAATCCACACTGCGCCGCAACGACGAAATCCTGCCCCTGTTCGCACGCCTGCCGCATGCCGAACAGCACAAAATCTTTCACCCTTCGGGCGTAAAACGCCGCATCGTGTTAGCAACCAACGTCGCCGAAACCTCGCTCACCGTGCCGGGCATCAAATACGTCATCGACACCGGCCTCGCGCGTGTCAAACGCTATTCCGCACGGGCGAAAGTGGAGCAGCTTCATGTCGAAAAAATCTCCCAAGCCGCCGCCCGCCAACGCTCCGGCCGCTGCGGCCGCGTCTCCGCAGGCGTGTGTATCCGACTGTTTTCAGAAGAAGATTTCAACAGCCGCACCGAATTCACCGACCCCGAAATCGTCCGCAGCAACCTCGCCGCCGTCATCCTACGCATGGCAGCGTTGAAACTCGGCGACGTGGCGGCATTCCCATTTTTAGAAATGCCTGATTCGCGGTATATCAATGATGGGTTTCAGGTGTTGCTGGAATTGGGGGCAGTTAATGAACACAACGGACTGACCAAACTCGGCGAACAAATGGCGCGCTTGCCCATCGACCCGAAAATCGCGCGCATTTTGTTGGCGGCGAAGAAGCACGACTGCATGGCGGAAATATTGGTGATCGCGTCCGCGCTGTCGATTCAAGACCCGCGCGAGCGGCCGCTGGAGGCGCGCGATGCCGCCGCCAAGGTGCACGAGCGTTTTACCGACAAGCAGTCCGATTTCCTTGCCTATCTGAACATTTGGGACAGTTTCCAGCGCGAGCGCGATAAAGGCTTGTCTAACAAGCAGCTGGTGCAGTGGTGCCGCCAATATTTCCTGTCGCACCTGCGGATGCGCGAATGGCGCGAGCTGCACCACCAGCTTGCCCAAACCGCGATTGAAATGGGTTTGACCACCAAGGAAGCGGCTTTCAGACGACCTCCCGAAGTCAAGCAACTTACGTCGTCTGAAAACCAAGGCGACCAAGACCTATCCGCCAAACTCAAACAAAAACAACTGGATAAGAAGCAACACCGCGCCCAAATCCGCGCCGCCAAAGAAGCGGGCTACGAACAAATCCACCGCGCCCTGCTCACCGGCCTCATCGCCAACGTCGGCATGAAATCACCCGAAGGCAACGACTACACCGGCGCGCGCGGCAGCCGCTTCCACCTTTTCCCCGCCTCCGCCCTGTTCAAAGCCAAACCCAAATGGGTGATGGCGGCAGAACTCGTTGAAACAACAAAACTTTATGCCCGCGATGTGGCCGCCATCCAGCCCGAATGGATCGAGCAGGAAGCGCCGCACCTCGTCCGCTACCACTATTTCGAACCGCACTGGGAACAAAAACGCGGCGAAGTCATCGCCAGCGAACGGGTAACGCTCTACGGCCTGACCGTCTTGCCGCGCCGCCCCGTGTCCTACGGCAGAATCGCCCCCGAAGAAGCGCGCGAAATCTTTATCCGCAGCGCGCTGGTGGCGCAGGAATGCGATTTGAAAGCAGACTTTTTTGTCCACAACAAAAAGCTGATTAAGGAAATTACCGAACTCGAACACAAATCGCGCAAGCAAGACGTGCTGGTCGATGATGAAGCGCTGTTTGCGTTTTATCACGAACGGCTGCCCGATTTTTATACGGCGGATGCGGTTTCAGACGGCCTGCGTCCTACAAACCCTCAGCAAACTACCCCCTCCCCCGTGGGGGAGGGTCGGGGAGAGGGCAAAACAGTTGCCGCCCAAACCAACTTTTCCGCAACCGCAGCAAGCCCTCTCCCTAACCCTCTCCCACAGGAGAGAGAACAAAGTGCCGCAATTTCAACGGTTTCAGACGACCCCAAAGCCCAAAGGCTACCTGAAAACTCCCTATGCTACGCCAACGGTCAACCGATACTGCTGGGTGACCGTGTAACTATCGACAGCAGACAATGGCACGGCAAAATCGTTGCCTTGATTGCCGAGCAGCAATGCGACCCGTCCATCGGTTCCGCCGAAAAATGGGCAACATTACAAAGTGGCGTAATGGCGCGATTTGACGAAGCCGGCTTGGTGCATTATCCCGATGCTGAGACTGCCGGCGAACTCATCTTATTGGCACGCGCGGATGCAGCAGATGTCCTAAAATCTCAAAAGCACAACGTAGAATGTGTGGCGCAAGCCACGCACGCGGATTCTAAAGATACGGACAACCGCGTGCGTGAACCGAGTTCACCCACCCTACAAAACTTTTCAGACGACCCCAAACCCAAAACCCCAAAAAATCGTCTGAAACCCCTCCCCCTCGCCGACATCCGCACCTTCCAAGCCTGGCTCAAAACCGCCGAGCGCGACAACCCGCGCCTGTTGTTCCTCAGCCGCGACGACCTCATGCAGCACGCCGCCGCGCACATTACCGAAGAACAATTCCCCAAACACTGGCAAACCGCAGACGGCAAATTCAAACTCAGCTACCGCTTCGAGCCGCACCACCCGCTCGACGGCGTTACCCTCACCCTGCCGCTCACCGTCCTCAACCGCATCAGCCCCGCTTCCCTCGAATGGCTCGTGCCCGGCATGATACGCGAAAAAATCCAGCTACAAATCAAAGCACTGCCCAAACAAATCCGCCGCATCTGCGTGCCCGTGCCCGAATTCATCACCCAATTTTTAAGCCAAAACCCCGACCGCAACGCCCCCATCCTGCCCCAACTCGCCCAAGCCATCGCCAAAACCGCAGGCGACATCCGCATACTGGAGCAAATCAACCAAGACGAATGGGCCGCGTTCAGGCTGCCCGAACACTGCTATTTCAACCTCCGCATCATCGACGACGGCGGACAAGAATTAGCCATGGGGCGTGATTTAATCCAAATCCAACAACAACTTGGCAAAGCCGCCGCCACCACCTTCCGCGACAACACCCAAGAATTCGAGCGCGACAACGTTACCGCATGGGACATCGGCACCCTGCCCGAATCCATCAAATTCGCCCGCGGCAAACAACAGCTCACCGGCTACCTCGGCCTGCAAAAAGAAAAAGACGGCCGCATCGCCCTGCGCCTGTTCGACACGTCCGACGCCGCCGAACAAGCCCACAGATTAGGCGTGATAGAACTCATGAAACTACAACTAAAAGAACAAGTTAAAGACCTGAACAAAGGCATCCAAGGCTTCACCCAAGCCGCCATGCTGCTCAAACACATCAACGCCGACACCCTGCGCGACGACCTTACCCAAGCCGTCTGCGACCGCGCCTTTATCGGCGAAGACGAACTGCCGCGCAACGAAAAAGCCTTCAAAGAACAAATCAAACGCGCCCGCAGCCGCCTGCCCGCCGTCAAAGAAACCCTCAGCCGCTACTTGCAGGAAACCGCCGCCGCCTACGCCGAACTCAACGGCAAACTTGGCAAACACCCGCTCACCCACCTCCTAAGACTACGCCTGCAAACCCTGCTCGCCGCCGGCTTCGCCTCCCGCACCCCGTGGGCGCAATGGCCACGCCTCCCCATCTACCTCAAAGCCATGACCCTGCGCCTCGAAAAATACAGCGGCAACCCCGCCCGCGACGCAGCCCGCGAAGCCGATATTCAAGAGCTGGAACAAATGTGGCAGGAAAAAACCGACGGCTTGGTGAAACAAGGACAACCCGTTTCAGACGATCTCGCCGCGTTTAGATGGATGATTGAAGAATTGAGAGTGTCGCTGTTCGCGCAGGAATTGAAGACGCCGTATCCGGTGTCGGTGAAGAGACTGTTGAAGGTGTGGGAAACGAAGGAGAAATGAATAAAAATGACCCACAAATTTTCGGGCTGCTTGCAAAATGAACAACCTTGCCAACCATCTTAATCAATTACAGAATAAATTTTTACTACCCTTATTCATTATTTAGTACATAATGGAATCAAAAAACAATTTTCTGATACACTTAGGAATAGATAATGCATAAATAAGCATTATTTACCGTAATTTTCACATCAATATAAAACTACAATTACTCTTGTTGTTTTATTAAAAATAGTCTTTGTATCTAAAAAGGCAGCCTAAATATGATTAAACGTATTACCTTTACACAATATCGACGCTTAAAAGCCCCCTTAGAATTAGAATTTTGCAATCATATCAATATTATTTCAGGATTAAACGGGACGTGTAAATCATCTATCCTATATCTCATCAGCAATGCATTCCAAGCAGAAAAATCCACTAATACTCAATTAGTACCCGCAAGTGAATTGAAAGTGATTAACAATATTTCTGCTCAAGTCAATGCAAAAATCGAATTGTTGACAAAAGGTGATAAGGAATACAACGACCCTGCCCCTGGACAGCGTGGTGAATTATTTAAAGTATATTATAGCGATGGGCAGTCTATTGAATTTAGAAGGCACAATAATGCGGACAATGCCCACTCACGCTTTCGGCTCATTCCTCAATATTCATCTTCCCAAAACCAAAGCTTGCCAACCTTACGTACAGTTTATTTAAGTTTAGCTAGATTGCTACCTTTCGGGGAAATGAAGAACGATACTCCTGTCAAAGGGGTAAGAAAAGAGTTGCCTGAAGAATATAATGTAATTTTCTATCAGTTAGTCCAGCATATAACTGGCATCAAAATAATTGAATCAACCCCTCAGATTATCGCAAATATTAAAACTCGAACTGAATATTTGACCGATACTGAAGGCATCGACTCCAATACAGCATCAGTTGGTGAAGATAATGCGATTATTATCTTAAAAAATTTGGTACTGCTTCGCTATTACTACGAAAATGCTCCAAGTCTGCATAATATCGACCAACCTGCGTCCATTTTGTTAATTGACGAAATGGACGCAACGCTTCACCCTGCTATGCAATTGCGTCTGCTTCATACCTTAATTGAATATTCT
>NZ_AJMT01000187.1:0-12477 GCF_000260655.1 Neisseria sicca VK64 | reverse complement strand
GATAGCCTTTAAAGGTTCCGTTGCCTTGTACCCTCGCCGTACATTGCACAGCATTTCCGGCACCGCCGCTGTTTGCCCAAACCTGTCCTACGGACAGAGACAGCAGTCCGAATACGGCAGGCAATGTCATTTGTCGGAAAAGACGGTTTGCGGTTTTCAGACGACCTCTCTTTATATTTATCTGCATATGATGTCTCCCAGTTCCGGGATGGAATCCGGATTGTGTGTTTCAGGGTAGTCCGCTTCGAAGGTGCAAGTGCCGCCGTTTTCGGGGAGGATGACGGTGAAGCGGTTTCTACCTTCTTTCATGTTTTCAATATATGTTTTGCCGTCGAAGCCGGTTACGGCTGCCGGTGTGCCGTCTTCGGCAGTAATGCTGCCGCCGCTCGGGAGTAATCGGTTTTGTGCGTCTTTCAGCGTCATGGTGGCGGCGCGGGTACGCTGGATTTTGAATTCGACGCGCATACCCGAGCGTTCGGGCGGGGCGATTTCGGCGACGGTGTGTTCAAGCTGGACGTCCAGCGGCAATTCGGCAATATCGACGCTGACGGTGTTTTTTTGGTAGGCGGAGAGACTGGGGATCAGTGCCAGCCCTTTGCGGTTGGTTTTGCCTACGGGCATGCCGCCTGCGCGGATGGGGACGTCCGCCATATCGCCGGTGCTGACGACGGCGAAACTGTCGTTGACTTGGCGGGTGGCGAAGAGGCTGCCGCCCATGAGGACGAGGCCGCCCCTCCAGCCTGCGTTCCAGTTGCTGTTGCCGCTTTGGCTGTAAACGTTTGCCCAGCCGTCGCCGTAGGTGTTTTGATGGCGGATGTTGCCGTTGAAAGTGTTGCTGCGGCTGCCTTTTGCGTTGTCGTTTTGCTGCCAGCCTATGCCCCAGCTGGTGCTGCCCATGCCGCTGCTGGTTTTGTTCAGGGTTGCTTGGTAGCTGTTGTTGTGTTTGTTTCTGCTGATGCCTGCGGAGGTCGAATAGCCGTTGTCGAGGCTGACGGAGAGGCCCGCGTGGAAACTCAGTTCGCGCCTGTTGCGGAAGTTTTTATTGGCGCCGGCGTAGAGCGAGGTGCGGTTTTTGAAGCTGCGGCTCCAGCCGAACGAGCCTACGCCGTCGGCGGGACTGCCTTCGGTGTGGGAATGGACGTAGGAAAGGCTGAATGAGCCGAGTTTGTCGCTGCTCCAGCCTGCGGATGCGGAGGCGGATGTGGCGGGGTGGCGTGTGGCTTTGAAAAAGTCTGCGCCGTATGCGGTATCGCCCAGTTCGGCAAATTGTCCGTTGGTACGGCTTGCGCCCGCGCTGAAGGAGAGCCTGTCCCATTGGGTGCTGAAAAACGCGCTGCCGCGTCGTCCTGTCTTGCCCGCAAAACGGCTTTCGGCATAATTAAGATTGAGTTGTCCGAGCGAACCCAATACGGTGTCGGCGGCAATGCCCGCCTGACGGTAGCCGCGCGCGGCCTCGCCGTGGATTTGGGCGGTCAGGGTATTGCTGACGCCGTAACGCAGCGTGCCGGAGGCGGCGGGATCGGATTGGTATTTTGCGGAACGGATGCCGTAATCGCGGCGGACGTAGCCTGCTTCAAACGACCATTCGTTCAAGCCTTTTGCCAAAAGTCCGCTGCCGCCGTAAAGCGGCATATCGACGACGACGGTGCGCCCCAGTACGTCGGTGGCGACGACTTGAGCGTTGCTGCGGCCGCTGATGGACGGCGGCAGGATGAGTTCATATTCGCCCGCTTCGATGTCGCGGCTCATTTGTTTGACGCCGTCGAGGTAGAGGTCGACCGTGCCGGGCAGGGTGCTTTTACCGAGGTAGGAACGCAGTGGGGCGGTTTGTTTCCATGGGCGGGTGTTGTATGTGCGGGAGATTTTGATGCCGCCGATTCGCGTGCCGCCCCATGAGCCGATTTGTCCGGTCAGGGTGTCGCCGACGGTCAGCGATATGCCTTGTTCGGGCCAGACGGTGCGCCAGTAGGTATCCAGACGGGCGGTGTTGCCGCGGGCGCCGCTTTCTTTGTTGCGGCTACGGTTGGCAAATTGAGTGTGGTTCAGATAGCCCCAAGGCGTGCTCAGGCGCATTTCGCCGAAAACGCCCTGCGTGCCGTTGCCGGAGCGGTTGCGCGAGATATTGGCGTCATAGTTCAGAACGGCGGCAAAGCCGGGTTTGGCGATGGCGTAGCGGTTTTCCTGCAATGCGCCGATTCGGGCGGTTTTCAGGTCAGGCTGCCATTCGAGGGGGGCGGTGAGATCAAGGGTTTGCGCGGCGGCATCGTATTTCGCCTGCAAGCCGGGGATGGCGGAGAGTTCGAACCATACGCCTGCGCCGGGTGCGGATGCGCCGTCCTGAATTTCAGGCACGACGCCGTTTTTGCCCGCCTCGGCAGCTTCTGCGTCGGGCAGGGCAATGCCGTAGGCGCGCAGGGATTCGGGGCGCGCATACAGCACGCCGTTGCGCGACATGAAGGGTTCGATACCGTCGCGTATGCTGCCGTTGACTTTGACCTGAGGGTAAACGGTCAGCCATGCCTGCTCGTAGGCAGCAGGCGCCGCCTGCGTCAGGATGTCTTGAGCAGGGGAGGGCAGGGCGTAGAAACACAGCATCAACGCGGCACTCAGCCGGGTGAGCCGTGTCCTTAGGTCATGGGGCGGCAAACCGTACCTCCGTTTGGATCGGCATACCGTTTACCGTGGCATTCAGACGACCTTGGTTCAGAGAGGCGGGGGAAACTTCCAATTCGCGTTTCCAAGTGTTGCCCGGCAGGACGTAGCCCGCCAGACCGTTTGCCAGCGTCAATGCGTCTTTGGCAGAGGTCGTCTGAAAAGTAATATTGCTCAGTTGCGCATGGGCATTGCCCGTGTTTTCGGCAACCAAAACCGCTTTGCCGTTCGCGGCTTTTTCCGCGCGCCATTGCAGCTTCGGTTCGGCATTGTTTTGAACGTTGACAAACAGCGGCAGCGAATAGCGCATCACCAACTGAATGCCTTTTCGTGGTTTCGCATCGGGAGCGGGCAGCTCGTCCACAATCAGGCGGTAGGCTTCTTCAGTCTGTTTGTCGGACGGTTTGACGCGCATCACGCGGAACTGCTGCTGCGCACCCGCTTCCAGTTTGACCATGGGCGGGCTGGCAATGACGGCATCGGTAGGTTCGAGCACTTCACCGCCGTTTGCGTCCTGCGTCCAGCGGAATACGCGCACTTGTGCCGTCAACGGCTCTGCGCCCTTGTTTCCCAAAGTAAAAATACCCGCCCGCTGTTTGGCGGGCAGGGAAAGCGATGTCGGACTGACTTGCAAGCCGGCGGCATGGCTTGGTAAAACCGCTGCCGCCGTCAGCATACCGACAAGTGTGCTGATTGCTTTTTGCATGAGGATTTTTTAGTTGTTTTGTTTTAAGGGAGTAAACCGGATTAGTAGGTCAGGGTTACTTTTACGCGGTCTTGGTAGGTGTCAGGGGTTTTATCGGCCAGTACACCTTGCTCGATTTTTGCAAAGACAGGAATATTGATTGCAGTACCTAATCCCTTACCTGTTAGTGATAAAGCATTATTGTCCTTGCCCCATTTGTTTGTGCTTGCAGTTTCTGTACCTAGCTGTGCAGAGAGGCCAGATCCAGTAACGGTTGGTTTATAGAGCTGATATGCGATTTTTTCTTGGCTTGACAAGCCTGTCATCTCACCACTTCCTTCTTGGCTATGAGAACTTTCGGGATCCATGGCGACTTTAAATGCAGTGTTTTTGCTGCAATTAACAACAATGCCTTGTGCGGCATTGCCTTTGTTCATGCGTTCAAGGGCAGGGCTGCTTGTTTCGGCTTTTTGTTCGCCAAAGTCAATGTCGGTACCGCTGGTAGGATCGCTTTCAGACGTAATGGGGCCACTAGGCATGCCACTGGTAGTTGTAAAAACTTCGCAACTACCGGCGATTTTAATTTTGACATTGAAATATTGCTCTGTGCCACTGGAAACAACAGCTGCCATTGCAGAATTGCCCATCATCATGAGAGAGGCCAAAGCCAGAGAAGTTAAAGTAAAACGTGTTTTCATCGGATTTATCCTTGTATGTGAGTTTAGGTGTGTATTGACACAGTCTCCGTAATATTTCTGTGTAACTGATATACGGCAGGCTTTTTTGCCTGAACGGTATATATGACATTATTATGATTTGTGATTATTGTTGCAACTGTTGTTGTTTGGTATTTTATAAGTTCCTGTGTTTTTTGTAAATTTTTGTATTATTTTTTGTTGTGTTTTTGCAAAGATTATATTTTATTCGGTATTTAAATTGGATAAAGGGTCGTCTGAAAGCGTTTAAAAGAAGCTTTAGTTTCTTGAGGTTGGCTTTCAGACGACCTTTGCAGATGTTTGGGGGCGTTGGGAAATAACTGATGGGCAATAGCCCGACGGATATTGTGGATGATGGGGTGAATTGTCTTTGCAGATAAAAAGGTCGTCTGAAAATCTCGGTTTGAGGTTTTCAGACGACCTTTGTGTTTCTATCAATCCGTCAGGCGTTTACAGGTTCGGATTGACGATGATTTTGACGGCGGATTCGTTGTTGTGAATCAGACGCTCGAAGCCTTCGGAAACCAGCTCGTCCAGCTTGATGCGCTGGGTGATGAAAGGTTCGAGGTTGATTTTGCCTTCTTCCACCAGTTTGATGGTTTCGGCGTGGTCGTTGCAGTAGGCGATGGTGCCGCGCACGTCCAGCTCTTTCATCACGACACTGTGGACGTTGATGGTGGCGGGGTGGCTCCAAATGGATACGATGACGACTTTCGCAGTCGGACGGCAGGCTTCGACCATGGTGTCCAGCACTTTGTTGACGCTGGTGCATTCGAATGCCACGTCCACGCCTTCGCCGTTGGTCAGTTTTTTCACTTCTTCGACGACGTCGACTTCGGACGGGTCGAGGATGTAGTCGGCAACGCCGGATTCGCGGGCTTTGTCTTTGCGCGCTTTGCTCAATTCGGTGATGATGACTTTGATGCCTTTGGCTTTCAATACGGCGGCAAGCAGCAAACCGATCGGGCCTGCGCCGCCGACCAATGCGACGTCGCCGGCTTTCGCGCCGCTGCGGACGTAGGCGTGATGGCCGACGGACAGAGGCTCAATCAAAGCGGCTTGATCTAACGGGATTTTATCGGAAATCGGATGCACCCAGCGGCGTTTGACGGCGATTTTTTCGGCAAGGCCGCCGCCGCAGCCGCCCAAACCGATGAAGTTCATGTCTTTGGAGAGGTGGTAGTTGCTGCCTTCGCCGGTCGGTACGTCATCGCGGATGATGTAGGGTTCGACCACTACGTGTTGTCCGACTTTGAGGTCGTCCACGCCTTCGCCGACGGCATAAACCACGCCGGAGAACTCGTGTCCCATCGTTACGGGTGCGGACTCGCCGGAAATCGGATGCGGATGACCGCAGGGCGGGATGAAAATCGGACCTTCCATAAATTCGTGCAGGTCGGTACCGCAGATACCGCACCAGGCGACGTTGATGCCGACGGTGCCGGGGGCGACGGTCGGTTCGGGGATGTCTTCGATGCGGATGTCGCCTTTATCGTAAAAACGTGCTGCTTTCATTGTAACGCTCCTTGTTTTGAGGTTGAAAAGAAAGGTCGTCTGAAAGGTAGGACGGCTTTTCAGTAAGAGCGGGAAGGATGTGTGGGATGTGCGACGAGTATATGTTTATTTTAATGATGCGGCAGGGCGGGTTGTGTAGGATAAGCAACACAGGCTGCGCGATATTGCTTTGATATTTTGTTATTTTACTACATTTCGATGTGAATGATATGTCGGCTTGCGTAAAAACAAAGCAGGGCTTGTCCGCGGTCAAGTTTTGGATGGAAGGGGCTTGAGGTATTCGTCAAAAAGATGCTGTCGGAAGACGGGAGGATTATTAGGGAAGGATGAAAATTGTTGACAACGCAGGTATTGCTTATTGAATTAATCAAAATTTTATTGCGAAAAATTTTGAATTTTAGAAATTTAAATATATAAAAACAGAAAAAATTTGATTTTTTGAAATAAAATTGCCGTAAGATGGCTAAAAGGCTTGTTTAAAACAGGTAAAGAAGGTAATCTATGCCTCAATTTATCTGAATTTGAAAGCAATAACAATGACCCAACAATACCCTACCGACGACATTAAGATTAGAGAAGTCAAAGAGCTGCTGCCGCCGATTGCCCATTTGTACGAGCTGCCGATTTCCGAGGAAGCGGCGGGGCTGGTACACCGCACGCGGCATGAAATCGCCGATTTGGTTCACGGCAAGGACAACCGCCTGTTGGTGATTATCGGCCCGTGTTCCATCCACGACCCCAAAGCCGCCTTGGAATACGCCGAACGTTTGCTGGTGTTGCGCAAGAAATATGAAAAAGAATTGCTGATTGTGATGCGCGTGTATTTTGAAAAACCGCGCACGACGGTGGGCTGGAAAGGTCTGATTAACGACCCGCACTTGGACGGCACGTTCGACATCAACTACGGCCTGCGTCAGGCGCGCAGCTTGCTGCTGACGCTGAACAATATGGGTATGCCCGCTTCGACGGAGTTCCTCGACATGATTACGCCGCAATATTACGCGGACTTGATTTCTTGGGGCGCGATCGGTGCGCGGACGACGGAAAGTCAGGTACACCGCGAACTCGCCAGCGGCCTGTCTTGTCCGGTCGGTTTCAAAAACGGTACGGACGGCAATCTGAAAATCGCCATCGACGCGATTGGCGCGGCAAGTCATCCGCATCACTTCCTGTCTGTAACCAAAGCGGGGCATTCCGCCATTGTGCATACCGGCGGCAATCCTGACTGCCACGTTATCCTGCGCGGCGGTAAAGAGCCGAATTACAGCACCGAACACGTCAAATCGGCGGCGGAACAATTGATAAAAGCCGGTTTGTCGCCCAAGCTGATGGTCGATTGCAGCCACGCAAACAGCCGTAAAGATTACAGACGGCAGATGGAAGTTGCCCAAGATGTTGCGGCGCAACTGGAAAACGGCGAAGACAATATTATGGGCGTGATGGTGGAAAGCCATTTGGTCGAAGGCAGACAGGACAAGCCCGAGGTTTACGGGCAAAGCATTACCGATGCCTGCATCGGCTGGGATACCACCGAAGAAATGCTCGCGCTTTTGGCTGCGGCAAACCGTAAACGGGTCGCGCCTTAAATCGGTTTGTGTGGCGAAAAAGAGGTCGTCTGAAAGGTCTGTGTGTGGGTAAAAACAGACAGTTTCAGACGACCTTTTATTTAATTTGTCTGATTTATCGGATTATGGTTTTTTCTAACTGTCCGCCTGTTAAGTTATCCTAGTTTAAAATGACTTTACTTATTGGAATAAATATTAATGACTTGGTGTGACATACTTTCGTTACTGAGTTAACCCACAACGGAGAACACACCATGAGCAAGTCTTTCTTGACTAAAACTTTGACCTTGATCGCCATTGCTACTTCTCTGAGTGCATGTGCGGGCATGACCCAAACACAACGCAATACTGCTACTGGCGCGGTATTGGGCGGTGTAGCGGGTAACTTGATCGGTGGCGATACCGGCTCTACTTTGGGCGGCGCTGCATTAGGCGGCGTCATCGGCAGCCAAGTCCACAGACATCGTTAATTTTTAAAACGATAAAAGCCGGTCGGACCTTAAATAGGTTCGGCCGGCTTTTTTTATTGGGCGTGATTGAATCAGAAAAATGTTTGCGCAAGGTTGGGGAGAGTTCAAAATTATGGATTGCTTTTCTGTGGGTTGGGCGAGTATGCCGGTTTGTTGTCAGGCGAACGCGTCGCCGCGCATTCGCCGTTCTCAAACACCAACACCTTCTCCGGCCAGCGCAACGCCGCCAGCCTGAACTGTTCGGGACGGTATTTCTGCGGGAATTTCCTTGCCCGCCAGCTTGCGCCAATCGAGAAATCGACGCAGAACACGTTGCGCCGCGCCCCGTGCCAGACATCCGGCTGCGGCGGCAGCAACAGCCGTTCGGCGGCAACGGTAGCGGGAGACGGCTGCCAACTGCGCCAATAATGGCCGATAACGACGGGCGTATCGTCACAGTAGTCGTCCCACCACGCGCAACGGGTCGTACCGCGCCAACGTCCGCCGGCGTAAAACGGCTCGTCCGCCAAACGCTCCACGCCGCTGGTGAGGGCGCGTATCGGATGCAGGCGGCTGCGTTCGAGTTCGTATCGCGCCGTGGCGGGCATGGGCGGCGGCGCATGGTCGGGATTTTCCGCCTGCGGGGCGTAATGCGTTTGTTCGTAGAGGTAGTCGGGATACCAAGAGGCCGTCTGAAGGCGGTGTTTCAACTCGGCATCGAAACGGCGGTATTGCGCGGTCAGGCTTTCGCCCTTTGCTTCTTCGAGGCGTTCGATTTGCGGCGGCAGCCAGGCGGCGTGGACGATGCGCAAGTCTTCGTGCTCCAGCAGCAAGGGCTGTTCGGCCAGCCATGCGCGCAATTCGTTTTTTTCTTTCTCTTCCACGCAATGCCACGGCGCGTAATGGGCGTCTTTTTCGGCGCGGACATCGAAAAACCAGCCGGAGCCGTCTTTCGGGTCGTCGGCAAGAATGTTCAATTCGTGGTTGCCCAAAACCATCCATGCCCATCCGCGTTCGTAAGCCTGTTTAAACCACGCCAGCATCGCGGGGCTGTCGGGGCCGCGGTCGCACAAATCGCCGACGAACACCAGCCGCCGCCCGCGCGGATGGAAACCGTCGTCGCGGTAGCCGAGCCGGTGCAGCAGCGATTGAAAGGCGGCAAATTCGCCGTGAACGTCGCCGACGATGTCCAGCGGCGTATCGGGCAGTGATTGGCGGTATGGGTAGGACATAATGGTTGGAGGCCGTCTGAAAAGTGTGCCGACAGTGTTTTCAGACGGCCTCAGGCAGTTTCAAGAAGTTTTCTCGGTAATAACGCATTTCCTCGATGCTTTCGAGAATGTCGTCCAAAGCCTGATGCGAACCGCGTTTCACCACGCCTTTGGCAACGGGCGGATTCCAACGTTTGGCGAGTTCTTTCAGGGTGGACACGTCCAGATTGCGGTAGTGGAAATACGCTTCGAGGCGCGGCATGTATTTGACCATGAAGCGGCGGTCTTGATGGATGGAATTGCCGCACATCGGCGTGGCTTTTTCGGGAATCCATTGCGCGATAAAGTCGAGCAGTTTCTGCTCCACTTCGGCTTCGGTCAGCCGCGATTCGCGCACGCGCTGCGTCAGCCCCGTGCGGCCGTGGGTGGCGGTATTCCATGCGTCCATGCCGTCGAGCAGTTCGTCGCTTTGGTGGACGACATAAACTTCAGACTGCGCCAAGACGTTCAAATCGGAGTCGGTGATAATCATGGCGACTTCGATAATGCGTTCGCGTTCGGGGTCAAGCCCGGTCATTTCCATATCGAGCCAGCAGAGGTTGCTTGCGTTTTGAGTCATTTCAGACGACCTTTCGTCGGTTTAAAAACAATGGGCGGTATTATAGTGGATTAACTTCAAATCAGGATAAGGCAAAGCGATCGCGTAAACAAAGGGTCGTCTGAAAACCAATGCGGCGGGTTTGCTCTATCGTTTCAGACGACTATTCATCAGGGGAGGATTCGCGGGCAAAGCCCACGCTACGGGTTGTCGCGGTTGAGTTTAAACTGTTCCCAAATGATAAAAGGTCGTCTGAAAACCGTTTTCAGACGACCTTTGCCGTTTTACTTCACATCCGATTCAAATCAGAACAAGCCGTGAATCACACCGTCTGCGTCTACGTCGATTTTCTCGGCGGCGGGGACTTTGGGCAGGCCGGGCATTTTCATCATGTTGCCGCACAGGGCGACGATGAAG
This sequence comes from Neisseria sicca VK64, assembly GCF_000260655.1. GTDB lineage: Bacteria > Pseudomonadota > Gammaproteobacteria > Burkholderiales > Neisseriaceae > Neisseria > Neisseria sicca_B. The sequence continues at coordinate 2,669 of NZ_AJMT01000187.1, read as the reverse complement.
CCTGCGCCGGCGGAAACGGTGATGCCGCGCACGGTAATGCGGAAGCCTTCGGGGCAGCCCAAGAGTTTGGCGTTGTCGCTGAGGGAATATTGGGTTTTCGCCATGCAGACGGGCATTTTGTCCAAGCCCAGTTTTTCCAGCGAGGCGATTTCGGCGGCGGCTTCCGCGCTGAAATCGACGTCTTCCGCACCGTACACTTTTTGGGCGATGGCGCGGATTTTGTCTTTGATGCTCAACTCGACATCGTAGGCGAAGCGGAATTCGTTGGGTTGGTTGTCGATGGCGTTGACGACTTTGCGCGCCAAATCCGCGCCGCCCGCGCCGCCTTTGCCCCAGACTTCGGTCAGGGAAACTTCGACACCGTGTTCGGCGCAGGCTTTTTCAATCATTGCCAACTCAGCATCGGAGTCGGACACGAAGCGGTTGATGGCGACGACGACGGGCAGGCCGAATACGTTTTTCAGGTTGGAAATGTGTTTCAGCAGGTTGGGCAGACCTTTTGCCAGGGCTTCGAGGTTTTCTTCGCCGAGGTTGGCGCGTTCTACGCCGCCGTTGTATTTCAAGGCGCGGACGGTGGCGACGACGACGGCTGCGTCGGGTTTCAAACCGGCAAGGCGGCATTTGATATCGCAGAATTTTTCCGCGCCCAAATCTGCGCCGAAGCCTGCTTCGGTTACGGCGTAATCGGCAAGGTGTTTCGCCAGTCGGGTGGCGGTAACGGAGTTGCAGCCGTGGGCGATGTTGGCGAAGGGGCCGCCGTGTACGAAGGCGGGCGTACCTTCGATGGTTTGCACCAAGTTGGGCTTGATGGCGTCTTTGAGCAATGCTGCCATCGCGCCGTGGGCTTTCAAATCTTTAGCGTAAACAGGGCTGCCGTCTTTGGCGTAGGCGACGAGGATGTTGCCCAAACGCTCTTTCAAATCGCTGATGTCTTTGGCAAGGCAGAATACCGCCATGACTTCGGAGGCGACGGTGATGTCGAAGCCGTCAGGACGCATCACGCCGTCAACGGGTTTGCCCATGCCGTCGATGATGTTGCGCAACTGGCGGTCGTTCATATCGACCACGCGCCGCCACAGCACGCGTTTGGGGTCGATGTTCAACTCGTTGCCTTGGTAGATGTGGTTGTCGAGCATGGCGGCGAGCAAGTTGTTCGCCGCACCGATGGCGTGGAAGTCACCGGTGAAGTGCAGGTTGATGTCTTCCATCGGCAAAACTTGGGCATAGCCGCCGCCCGCCGCGCCGCCTTTAACGCCGAACACAGGCCCCAAAGAAGGTTCGCGCAGGGCGATAACAGAATCTTTGCCGATGTGGCGCAACGCGTCCGCCAAACCGATGGTAACGGTGGTTTTGCCTTCGCCCGCCGGAGTCGGGTTGATGGCGGTAACTAAAATCAGACGGCCTTGTTTTTGCGGCAGTTTGAACGCTTCGGCAGGATTGATTTTGGCTTTGTAATGGCCGTAGGGTTCGATATTGTCAACGTTCAAACCCAGCTTGGCGGCAATTTCGCCAATCGGACGCATGGTGGAAGATTGGGCGATTTCGGCATCGGTTTTGAAGCTCATGATTTTCCTTTACTGAATGGAGAAAAAGAGGAGGGTCGTCTGAAAGCCCATCGGAAAGACAAACGCTGATGGATTCAAAAGAATTTTAGGCATATTATAGCGTTATCTGAGAATGAATCGCAGTGAAAAATTCGATAATTCAACAAGAATGCGGTTCATATTGTTGACAATCCACAAGAGAAACGGACAAACATGGGCAGCAACGCATGGCTTTTCTGGGCATTGGCATCCGCAGGCTTCGCCTCGCTGACGGCGATTTTCGCCAAAATGGGTTTGCAGGGCATCGATTCGGATTTCGCCACCTTCATCCGCACGCTGGTCATCCTCGCCGCGCTGGTCTTGTTCCTGACCTACACCGGCAAATGGCAGGGCGTAAACGGATTTACGGGAAGAAACTGGACGTTCCTGGTTCTCTCCGGCCTCGCCACCGGCGCATCCTGGCTCGCCTACTTCAAAGCCCTGCAACTGGGCAACGCCTCGCAAGTCGCCCCCGTCGATAAATTCAGCCTGGTTTTGGTCGCGCTGATGGCAGTAGTTTTTCTGGACGAACGCCCCAGCACGCAGGAATGGATAGGCTTGGGACTGGTTACGGCGGGCGTGTTGACGCTGGCTTTGAAACGGTAAGGCGAAATGATTTTTCAGACGACCTTTTAAGCAGAGGGGTCGTCTGAAAATGTTGTGCTGCAGAGATAGGGCTGAAGGCTTACCGTCATTTGCGGCGATGGTTTTGTGTATAGTAGATTAACTTTAAACCAGTACGGCGTTGCCTCGCCTTGGCTCAAAGAGAACGATTCTCTAAGGTGCTGAAGCACCAAGTGAATCGGTTCCGTACTATCTGTACTGTCTGCGGCTTCGTCGTCTTGTCCTGATTTAAAGTTAATCCACTATACATACGGCAGGAATCGAATCCATCAAAAAGGTCGTCTGAAAAACAAAATGTTCAGACGACCTTTTTGTCTGCTCCGTTTTCAACATTCCACAACGCGGACGGATACGGGGACGGCTTTTTTCTGGAGGGTGATGGCGAGTCCGGCAAGCGAGGTTTCTTTGTAGGTGGACTTCATGTCGCGCCCGGTTTGCAACATGGTTTGGATGACTTCGTCG
>NZ_AJMT01000186.1:0-53810 GCF_000260655.1 Neisseria sicca VK64 | reverse complement strand
TGAATACGTTTTCAGACGACCTGTTTTATAGTGGATTAACTTTAAATCAGGACAAGGCGACGAAGCCGCAGACAGTACAGATAGTACGGCAAGGCGAGGCAACGCCGTACTGGTTTAAAGTTAATCCACTATAGAATCCCCCGTTCTTTCTCGAACACAGCCTTTACCGGCATTATTTTGCCGTCCGTTTGGCGCGTATCCGGCGTATATTTTGGGGATTTGGTACAGGGGTCGTCTGAAAATGTAAAGACAGCGTCCCTGCAATGCAAAAAAGCGCAAAAGCATAGGAAAACAAGCTATCAAAAAACTCAAAATGCGTGTTAAGATTAGCCATCACTATCCGCCGCACCCGTTTATTTCGGGTTTGCGCAGCGCATACAATCACGAAAAGGAAATCCCATGAGTCGCGTATTACTCGTAGATGACGACGCTTTGCTGACTGAATTGCTCACCGAATACCTTACCGCCGAAGGATTGAACGTCCACAGCGTTCCGGACGGCGAAGCCGGTGTACACGAAATCCTGACCGGTCAGTACGATGTCGTCGTATTAGACTCCATGATGCCGAAAATGAACGGCTTGGACGTATTGAAAAACGTCCGCTCCCAAAGCACCGTTCCCATCATCATGCTGACCGCCAAAGGCGACGACATCGACCGCATCATCGGATTGGAAATGGGTGCGGACGACTATGTTCCGAAACCTTGCACCCCGCGCGAACTGTTGGCACGCATCAACGCCATCCTGCGCCGTGCGCAACAAAGCGGCGAGCCGAACAACGCGCCAAACAGCATTTCCGTCAGCGACGTCGTCCTGTACCCTGCCAAACGTCAGGCGACCATCAAAGACACTCCGCTTGAGCTGACCAGTACCGAGTTCAACCTGCTCGAAGTCCTGATGCGCCATGCCGGACAAGTTGTCAGCAAAGAAACTTTGTCCATCGAAGCGCTTGACCGCAAACTGGCAAAATTCGACCGCAGCATCGACGTCCACATCTCCAGCATCCGCCACAAACTGGGCGATGCCTCGCTGATTCAGACCGTACGGGGCTTGGGCTACCTGTTTGTTAAAAACTAAAGATAAAACAGATCAATGAAACTGTTTCAACGCATCTTCGCCACATTTTGCGCAGTCATCGTCTGCGCAATCTTTGTGGCGAGTTTTTCTTTTTGGCTGGTGCAAAATACCCTCGCCGAAAACCAATTCAACCAACGCCGCACCATCGAAACCACTTTGATGAACAGCATCCTCTCCGCCTTTAGGGCGCGCGGGGACAGCGGTGCGCGCGAAATTTTGGCTGAATGGGAAGACAGCCCCGTCTCCAATTCCGTTTACGTCATTTTGGGCGACGAGAAAAAAGACATCCTCGACCGCAACATCGACAACCACACCATCGAACGCGCCCGCGTGTTTGCCATCAATAATCCCAATTCCGATTTGGCGCACATCGAATACGACCGTTTCGGCGAAGAATACCTCTTCTTTATCAAAGGTTGGGACAGCCATCAGGCGCAACGCCTGCCCAGCCCGCTCTTTATCCCGGGCCTGCCGCTCGCCCCGATTTGGCACGAATTCATCATCCTCTCCTTCATCATCGTCGTCGGCCTGCTGATGGCGTACATCCTCGCCAGCAACATTACCAAGCCCATCAAAATCTTGGGCAGCGGTATGGACAGGGTGGCAAACGGCGAACTTGAAACCCGTATTTCGCAGCAAGTGGACGACCGTGACGACGAATTGTCCCACCTTGCCATCCAGTTCGACAAAATGGCGGAAAAACTGGAAAAACTCGTTGCCAAAGAACGCCACCTGCTGCACCACGTCTCCCACGAAATGCGCTCGCCCTTGGCGCGTATGCAGGCAATCGTCGGACTGATTCAGGCGCAGCCGCAAAAGCAAGAACAATATCTGAAAAGACTGGAAGGCGAATTGACCCGCATGGATACCTTGGTTGGCGAATTGCTGACGCTTTCCCGTTTGGAAACGTCCAACATCCCGCTGGAAAAAGAAAGCCTGAAGCTCGTCCCCTTCCTGAAAAACATCGTGGAAGACAACCAAAGCATCGCCCAGCAGAACAAACAAACCGTTACCCTCTCGGTCGAACCCAGAATCCCCGAAAATGCCACGGTCTGCGCCAACGAAGGCTATTTGTACCGCGCGTTTGACAACGTTATCCGCAACGCCATCAATTACAGCCCCGAAGGCAGCACCATCCGCGTCAATATCGGACAAGACAGCAAGCATTGGATTGTGGACGTTACCGACAACGGTCCCGGCGTGGACGAAATGCAACTGCCGCACATTTTCACCGCCTTTTACCGTGCCGACTCCAGCGCCAGCAAACCCGGTACCGGCTTAGGCCTTGCCCTGACCCAACACATCATGGAGCAGCACAACGGCAAAATCATGGCTGAAAACATCAAGCCGAATGGTTTGAAAATGCACTTTATCCTGCCCAAAAAGAAAGTGAACGGCAAAACGGAAAAGCCGCATCCTAAAAACTCTTGACCATGAATGTTGCCCATCGGGGTTTGTATAGTGGATTAAATTTAAATCAGGACAAGGCGACGAAGCCGCAGACAGTACAGATAGTACGGAACCGATTCACTTGGTGCTTCAGCACCTTAGAGAATCGTTCTCTTTGAGCTAAGGCGAGGCAACGCCGTACTGGTTTAAAGTTAATCCACTATAAACAAATTGCCACACCCCAAGCCTACAAAAGGTCGTCTGAAAAGAACAAACCCTTACGTTCCCGCCTTTCAGACGACCTTTTATGCCATTTGCCATATATAATGCAAGTGAATAATTAAATCATTTAAAGTCCGTATGTTCCGCCATAAAGAGCAACGAAACAGACTATCCATTGATAACAAAACCAACAACGAACGCCCAATCCCGTTCACTCATCACACACCCCTTCCCCCCCGAAAGGTCGTCTGAAACGCAGCGTCCACACACCGAAAAGGAGGCACCATGTCCGCCCAATCCATGTCCGGCTACTTCTTCATGCCCAACCACATCATTCTCGTGGGCGCGAGCGAACGCCCATACAGCTTGGGCGAACGCATCCTGAGCAACCTCCTGAGCGCACCGTTTCAAGGTCAAATCACACCCGTCAACCTCCGCCACCGCACGGTTGCGGGACTCGCCTCCTACACCAATCTCAACAAAATCCCCGGCAGTGCCGACCTCGTCATCGCCGTAACACCACCCGACAGCTACGACGCCCTGTTCAAATCCTGCCGCAAAAAACAGTTCGGCCACATCATCCTCATCCAAGACTGGGAAAGCCTGTCCGACGACGAATGGCACACCGCCGAAGCCGCCATCAAAAAACACCACGGCAACGAACTCAACATCAGCGTGTGCAGCCCCGCCGGCGTGCAGCTTCCATCGCAAAGCCTCAACATCAGTTCCCAACCCGACCATCCAGCAGGTTACACCGCCCTTCTGACCGGACACGCCTCCGTCAGCAGCGAAATCAACCTCATGCTGCAAAAAATGGGACAGGGCATTTCACGCCACATCAGCCTCAACTATCCGCTCAGCCCCACCACCTCTGCCGACTGGCTCAACCGTTTCGGCCACAACCGCCACACCAAAGTTGCCGTTATCGAACACAACCCAGCCGAAAACCAGCGCAACCTGTTCAGCGCCATCCGCCATTTCACCCGCCACACCCCGCTCATCCTCCACGTTACCCACCGTTCGGACGACACCGAAAAAGCCGTGTTACGCTGCCTCGCGTGCCATTGCAACTTCCTCGCCACATTCAGCAGCAGCGAACTCGAAGCCGCCCTGCACGCGCGTTTGTCCGACCTCCCCCCTCTGAACAGCATCGACATCCTGTCCGACACCCCTGCCGAGTGGCTGGAAACCTGTGCCCCCCAAAACCTAAAACTCCAATTCCCCACCAAGCAGCCGCACATCCGACAAGGCTACATCGGCAGCACACCCACGCCCGCCCATTACCACAGCATCGCCAGCCAACACCTTCAAAATACCCATACCGAAGCCCTGCTCGCCATCGTTGCCCCGACCGACAGTCCTGACGAAAAAAATCTGACCCGCACCCTGAGTATGCTGGCGAAACACACTGCCAAACCCCTGCTTGTCAGCAGCCGCTTTTCAGACGACCTCCTGCATTTCGACCGTCCCGAACAAGCCCTGCAAGCCGTATCGTTCCGCAACATTGCCGACCAACTGCAAAAAGAGCAGTTACGCATCGCCACGCCTAAAAAAGGTCGTCTGAAAACCCCGCAGGCAAGAAACATTACTAAAGCCCTCGTATCAAAAGACCTGCCCCTGCTTGCCGAAGCCCTGTGTCTACCGGCTTATCAGCACACCGTGCATAACGCCGTGCAATTCCGTTTCCAACGCCATACCGCCTATGGCGACATCCTGACCGTATGCCATCAAGGCAGAACCGCCGCCGCGCTCCCGCCGTTCTCTACGCTGGACAGCGAACACATCGCCCGTTTCGCCCAACTCGACAATACACACACCCTAAACCAGCTCCTGCACACCCTAAACACACTCAGCCAACGGCAGCAATACATCGGCGAAATCCTGCTCAACCTCAACGGCGACCAATACAGCAGCGACTTTGTCTTGCATGCTGACGAACGTCCTTCCCCCAAAAATAAACCAACCAATATAGCCACCCTCAAGCTCGAACAAGCCGCCGCCAAAGTACAGACCGCAGCGGAATACCTGCGCAGCAAAAATCCGACTGCCGCCGAGTTCCTCCGCAACACCGGCGAAGCCGCCGCCGAACTTTTAGGCGCAAAAACCGAAAGCGAAGCCCCCATCCAAAACGTGCTCGCCCCCTACCCGACCGAGCATCCTGCCACGCTTACCCTCAAAAACGGCGAAACCGTAACCATCCACCCGTTCACTCCCGAAGACGCGGAAGCCAAGCAACAATTCGTCCGCAGCCTCTCTCCGCAAGCGCGCTACACCCGCTTCATGACCCATACCAACGAATTGCCCATCCCCACCCTCGCACGCTTCAGCAAACTCGACTACCACAGCGAAGCCGCATGGACGGCACGCAATTCAGACGACCTCATCGTCGCCATCAGCCGCTTCAGCCGCATCAACCGCAACGAATGCGAATTCGGCATCACGCTTGCTGAAAACGTGCGCGGCAAAGGGTTAGCAGCAGAAATGATGAAGCTGATTATCCAATCGGCAACACAACAAGGCTACCGCGTCATGAGTGCCCAAATACTCAAATCCAACACCCCTATGCTTAAACTTGCTGAAAAATCAGGCTTTACCATCACCCCTTCAGAAGAAGACAACACTTTGTGCCAAGCACGCCTCAACCTGACCACTCCGCAAAACAGCAACAAAAACAAATAAAAACTTGCATGAACAACGCAAAATATCCTAAAATTAGCAGTTTCTTATCTATCCGATTTTCTCAAAAGGACTCAAAATGGTAGTTATCCGTTTGGCTCGCGGTGGTTCTAAACACCGTCCCTTCTTCCACGTAGTCGTTGCCGACTCCCACAACCGCCGCGACGGCCGCTTCATCGAGCGCGTTGGCTTCTACAACCCTGTCGCCAATGAAAAACAAGAGCGCGTACGCCTCCAAGCCGACCGCCTGAACCACTGGATCGCCCAAGGCGCACAAGTCAGCGACGCAGTTGCAAAACTGATCAAAGAACAAAAAGCTGCTGCTTAATCACCGGCTAATCTTGCTATGACCGACACTCAGCAACGGGTAGCCATGGGCTACATCAAAGGCGTATTCGGCATCAAAGGCTGGCTTAAAATAGCCGCCAATACAGAATACGCCGACAGCCTCCTGGACTACCCTGAGTGGCAGTTAAGCAAAGACGGTAAAACCCTGAACGTAACACTCGAAGCCGGCAAAATCGTCAGCGGAGAGCTTCAGGTCAAATTCGAAGGCATAGACGATCGCGATCAAGCTTTTGCCCTGCGCGGCTATACCATCGAAATCCCCCGAGAAGAATTCGCCCCCACCGAGGAAGACGAATATTATTGGGCAGATTTAGTCGGCATGACCGTTGTCAACAAAGACAATATCGTGCTTGGCAAAGTCACAAACCTGATGGAAACCGGCGCCAACGATGTTTTGATGATTAATGGGGAACATGGCCAAATCCTGATCCCGTTCGTATCCAACTACATCGAAACCGTCGATACTGAAGGCAAAACCATTACCGCCGACTGGGGCTTAGACTACTGATGTTGATACAAGCCATCACCATCTTCCCCGAAATGTTCGACAGCATTACCGAATACGGCGTAACCGGTCGCGCAAAAAAACAAAACCTTTGGCAATTCCAAGCCATCAATCCCCGCAAATTCGCCGACAACAAACTCGGCTATATTGACGACCGCCCCTTTGGCGGAGGTCCGGGAATGATTATGATGGCGCCGCCGCTGCAAACAGCGATAGAAGAAGCCAAACAAACATCTTCAGCGCCTGCAAAAGTCATCTACCTTAGTCCGCAAGGTCAACCGCTGACCCACAAAAAAGCCGTAGAACTTGCAAAATCTCCGCATCTCATACTGCTTTGCGGACGATACGAAGGAATTGACGAACGCCTGCTGCAAAGCAGCGTAGATGAAGAAATCAGCATAGGCGACTTTGTCGTTTCCGGCGGAGAGCTACCCGCCATGATGCTGATGGATGCCGTACTCAGACTGATACCCGGCATATTGGGTGATATACAGTCAGCCGAACAGGATTCGTTTTCAGACGACCTATTAGACTGCCCCCATTACACCAAACCTTTAGAATTCCAAGGCATGACCGTCCCTGACGTATTGCGTTCGGGCAATCATGGCTTGATAGCCGAATGGCGGTTGAAACAATCGCTGCGGCGCACCCTGGAGCGCAGACCAGACCTGCTGGAAAAGCGCAGTTTAATCCCAAAGGAATCCCGCCTCTTAAAAGAAATCTTGCAAGAGCAACAGGAAATCCAATCATAATTTAGGAAAAACAATGAACCTGATTCAACAATTAGAGCAAGAAGAAATCGCTCGCCTGAACAAAGACATCCCCGAATTCGCACCGGGCGACACCGTAGTCGTTTCCGTACGCGTAGTAGAGGGTTCACGCAGCCGTCTGCAAGCTTACGAAGGCGTTGTTATCGCCCGTCGTAACCGCGGCTTGAACAGCAACTTCATCGTCCGCAAAATTTCCAGCGGCGAAGGCGTTGAGCGTACCTTCCAACTCTACTCCCCTACCGTAGAAAAAATCGAAGTAAAACGCCGCGGTGACGTCCGTCGCGCCAAACTGTACTACCTGCGCGGCCTGACCGGTAAAGCTGCCCGTATTAAAGAAAAATTGCCTGCCCGTAAAGGTTAAGCAAAAGAATTGCAAAACAAAATCCCCACTTTTCAGTGGGGATTTTTTACATCATTTTCTATCATTCGGCCGTAAATTCAATTACAGATAAAATTTCGGTTACCGCCCTACAACAAAAACCTTGATACAACTTCTATAGTGGATTAACTTTAAACCAGTACGGCGTTGCCTCGCCTTAGCTCAAAGAGAACGATTCTCTAAGGTGCTGAAGCACCAAGTGAATCGGTTCCGTACTATCTGTACTGTCTGCGGCTTCGTCGCCTTGCCCTGATTTAAATTTAATCCACTATACAAACCGTCAGCCTCTTAAAGTACATAAAAATAGATGCAGACAAATTGAGCCAAGCTTCCACCAAGAACAAACAAATGCCAAATACCATGACCATGTTTAATCTTTTTATCATTCACAAACCAATAGATACCGACGCTATACAATATACCACCCAACGCAAGCCAAAACAGCCCGGCAGATGAAAGCGATTGAACCAATGGAAATAAAGCAACCAAAATCAACCATCCCATCACCACATAAATAATCATAGACAACAGCCGTTTTTCACTCTTCCTCCCTATCGTAAGCTCTTGAATAATCCCTAAAAATGCCAAACCCCACGACACACCGAAAAGCGACCAACCCCATTCTCCCTTAAGAGGAATCAAGGTAAACGGGGTATAGCTGCCTGCAATCAACAGATAAATCATGCAATGATCCACTTTTTGCAAGACAGCCTTAATTTTAGGTTGAGGAATACTGTGATACAACGTTGAGCCCAGATACAGCAAAGACAGGCAAACACCATAAGTAATCGCACTGGCAAGCCGATATGAATCATCCGCCTTAATAATCATCAGCACCAATGCCGCAACAGCCAGCATGGCGCCAATCAAATGAGTATACGCATTAAAGCGTTCACCGTGATACATAAGAATCGTTCTTAGTTTGAAGAGACCGGCAAAGTGTACGCCAAACATAATACCGTAAGCGCAAGAAAATGATAAAGATAAGTTAAAACCAACATCGTTATCATTCCAAGACGCCTAATCCAGGCCTCACCTTACATTCAACATCATCCCTCTTTTCGCAGACGTTCCAAATGTTCGCGTACTTCCTGTACCTTTTCTTCGGTAAACAAATTCTCAATATTTTTCCAGATACTATGGTAACCATAAGGACCATGTTGCATTTCTAACCTGGCCTCTTCCACCGACCAACCCTGATAAATAATACGGTACATTCCGGAAATCAAACCTGTACGGTCAGCCCCATGATAGCAATGAACCAATACAGGACCGTATTTCTGTTGCTTTTCAATTAAGAAAAGAGTTTGCGCGATATCTTTAGGCTTAATTTTCCACGTCAACAAAGGACGGTTCAGCAGCATCAAATTGCCGCCTTTTAAATGTGTTTCGTTGTCGTTCCGATCAAAAAATCGCAAATTAATCACACTACGGATACCGAGTTGCTCAATCAGCTCCCCATCTTCCGCAACCGGCTGCTCACTGCGGTAAAGCTTATCGTCAATACGGTACAAATTAGCATCTTGCTTTACCAAAGTCGCCCAACGGGCGGAAGCGGTAGAAATATCTTGAGGAGCCATAGGAGTGGAGCACGCAGCGAGGAAACATGAACACAAAATTACAGACAAAAAATGACGCATAAATTCTTCTCTAAAATAAAACGTGATTGTAATGGCAGGTCATCTGAAAACGAAGCCCGATTAAAGCAGACAACCGCAACTGGCAACTTCAAGCATTTTCAGACGACCTTTATGTCGTACAAATCAAACACAAACTGCATATCGATGGACAATTATCCCAACAAATGTAAAAAACAGTTTATTTTTGTCATAATTATATCTATGATAATACTTTATGCCATTTGATAAAAAAGCACCATTCCAATCAACAAAAAAGGGGACAATATGTCTGCAATCAACACTAAAATCAAAACCATCATCTTAACCGCCATCAGCGCGGCAATCCTGTCTGCCTGTGGAGGCGGCGGTGGCAGCGGTGGCGCATCCACTCTTTCCACCGGATCAACCAGCACAAGTGGCAACGGCAGCCCTGCTAAAAACAGCAGCCCAAGCAATGCCACCCCCAGCGCTACCAACAACAATAATGGCAATACCGTAGCAGCAGCTACCCCTAGTCATAACCGCGCTGACAATCTCGCGGACTTGATTGATGAAGCACCGCTTGAAGCAGTAAATGGCGCTACACCACTGCACACCAGCTTTATTTCCTCTGCCACTGCACAACAAGGCAATCCAAATGCCCAGTTACGTCTTACCAGAACAGCAGACGGAAAAGAATATACAGGTGATTTCTACCTTACTGACAGCAAAGAAAACAATCAAAACGGTTTAATTAGTTCATTGGATTTCAAAAACAATGACGAAGTAAAATTGGACGGCGTAGTAATTGCCAACCAAAATGCCGCTCAAGTCAATTGGACCACACCATATTCTCTGATTATGAAAGTATTTTCAGGCGGTAATACAAAAAGTGATGGAGGCCCACAAAACGGCAAGATAAGTGGCGACAGTAAAAACTTTATTAATGGTCGTGCCTCAATCGATGAGAAGATTACCGAACTGTACACTCAAATCGAAACAGCCAAAGAGACTTTAAAACAAGCTAAAGAGAAAGGCGATGCTGATGCTATCGCAAAAGCTCAGGCAAAACTTGACGAATTGAACGATTTATATGGTCGTCTTCGTGATGCGCGTCCTGCTATAGCTGCCGAAGCCAAAAGCTTGGCAGACAAATTGGCATACTTTAGAAAAGGTAACTTGGTTGCCGGGGATGGTAAACATCTCGTGTTTGACAAACGCTTCGACGGTGTATACATCATCCAATTTACTGATGGCACACAAATCGTCATGCACGACCCCGCTGCAGCCGGTTGGGCTTATCAAACCTTTGCATACTATTTTGATCCCAAAAACGATGTCGCATTCGGCTATCAAAGCTTAGGCGATGAGACCAAGTTCACCGACCTGCCGGAGAAAGGTACGGCAACTTACAACGGCTTGACTACTGCCTATGTTGTGAAAGGTAACCAAAGCCGTCAGCTGACAGCGGATGTTAAAGCCATTGCTGATTTCGGTTTGAAAGGCGTACGCTTTGAAACTACCAATTCCCAATTCCACTCTCTTGACGACAACGGCCGTCGTGTAACCGTAAAAGGTGCCGACTACGACATGAAGGGGACAGCAAAATGGGAAAACGGCAACCTCTTCCTTGGCTCGGTTGAAGCAGCCGCAGCAGGTCTGAAAGGTAATTTGAGCGGTAAATTCTACGGTGCAAAAGCTGCTGAAATCGGCGGTACTTACGGTCTGAAAAACCAAGACGGTAGCGAACACCTCATTGGTGGTTACGGCGCGAAACGTCAATAATCCGAATTACCGTCTTCTTTAAAAAGGTCGTCTGAAAACTGATGAACAGTTTCAGACGACCTTTTCTTTCGACCTATTCAAGTGATACGAAAGCACATAAAACGATAGCCCTATGTAGCGGCAGATTGGTTTGAGATCAAAGCGAAACAAGGAAGTTATCTTTATCCAACCACTTTATTCCCTATCTTCATCACCCTCTATCCGCTTCTATTGCCAACTTCTCTAATAATCACGCCGCAGAAAAGGCGCAATTGTGGCATAATCTGCACCAAATCAAACAGACATCGGCAATGCACACCATACCGGCGCGTGAATCCGATGGCTTTATCACCAAACTTTCAGACAAATCCAACCAAGACAGGGTTTCCAGCCAGAGGTCGTCTGAAAGTATCCGCTTCAACGAAATTAAAACCGACAAATGTAAAGAGCAGAAAGTCTCACATGACAACCCAAACCCTTTTAATCGAACTCCTTACCGAAGAACTTCCCCCAAAAGCCCTGAATAATTTAGGCAACCACTTCGCCGCTTCTGTTGCCGAAGGCTTGGAAAAAGCGCAACTGATTGACGGTGCAGCCGAATTTACCGCCTACGCCTCGCCGCGCCGTTTGGCCGTTCAAGTCAAAAACGTGAAAGCCGTTCAAGCCGACCAGAAAATCGTGAAAAAAGGCCCTGCCGTGGCGAATGCCATGAAAGACGGTGCGCCGACCAAGGCTTTGGAAGGTTTTGCACGCGGTGCGGGTGCGAAAATCGAAGACTTGACCATCGTCCACGACGGCAAGCAGGATGTGTACGCCTACGAATACGTCCAAACCGGCAAGCCGTTGGGCGAACTTTTGGAAGACATTATCAATCAAGCCGTTAAGAAACTGCCGATTCCCAAAGTGATGCGCTGGGGCAACAGCACGTTTACCTTTGTGCGCCCCGTTCACGGGCTGATTGTGCTGCACGGTGGCTACATTGTGAACGTCAGCGTTTTGGGCTTGCAAAGCGGCAATCAAACCTTGGGACACCGCTTCCTGTCCAGCGGCGAAATCACCATTGAAAACGCCGACAGCTACGCCACCCAAATGCGCGAGCAAGGCAAAGTCGTCGCTTCGTTTGCCGAGCGCAAAGCCGCCATTCAAACGGCCTTGAACGAGCAGGCAGGTCGTCTGAAAGCCACCGTGGCCGCCGATGAAGCCCTGCTGGACGAAGTTACCGCGCTGGTCGAATACCCCGTTGTTTTGGAAGCCGATTTTGAAGAACATTTCCTCGCCGTGCCGCAAGAATGCCTGATTCTGACCATGCAGCAAAACCAAAAATACTTCCCGCTGCTCGACCAAAACGGCAAGCTGATGAACCGCTTCCTGTTGGTCTCCAACCTGCAAACCGACGATCCGTCGCACATCATCCAAGGTAACGAACGCGTTTTGCGCGCGCGCCTGTCTGATGCCGAGTTCTTCTACAAGCAAGACCAAAAAGCGACTTTGGAAAGCCGCCTGCCCAAGCTGGCGAACGTGGTGTATCACAACAAAATCGGCTCGCAAGCCGAGCGTATCGAACGCCTGCAAAGCATCGCCGCCCACATCGCCAAGGCTTTAGGCGCGGATGCTGCCGCAGCCGAACGCGCCGCACGTCTGGCAAAAGCCGACTTGGTTACCGAAATGGTCGGCGAGTTCCCCGAACTGCAAGGCACGATGGGCAAATACTACGCCCGCTTGGACGGCGAAACCGAAGAAATCGCCGAAGCCGTCGAGCAGCACTATCAGCCGCGTTTTGCCGGCGACAACCTGCCGAACGGCAAAGTCGCCACTGCCGTTGCACTGGCCGACAAGCTGGAAACCCTGGTCGGCATTTGGGGCATTGGCCTGATTCCGACCGGCGACAAAGACCCCTACGCCCTGCGCCGCGCCGCCTTGGGTATTTTGCGGATGCTGATGCAGTATGGTTTGGACGTAAACGAGCTGATTCAGACGACCTTCGACAGCTTCCCCAAAGGTTTGCTCAACGAGAAAACGCCGTCTGAAACCGCCGACTTCATGCAGGCGCGCCTTGCCGTGTTGCTGCAAAACGACTATCCGCAAGACATTGTTGCCGCCGTACTTGCCAAACAGCCGCGTCGTTTGGACGATTTGACCGCCAAACTGCAAGCCGTCGCCGCATTCAAACAACTGCCCGAAGCCGCCGCGCTCGCCGCCGCCAACAAACGTGTGCAAAACCTGCTGAAAAAAGCCGATGCCGCGCTGGGCGAAGTCGATGAAAGCCTGCTGCAACAGGACGAAGAAAAAGCCCTGTACGCCGCCGCACAAGGCTTGCAGCCGAAAATCGCCGCCGCCGTTGCCGAAGGCAATTTCCAGACCGCCTTGTCCGAACTGGCTTCCGTCAAACCGCAAGTCGATGCCTTCTTTGACGGCGTGATGGTGATGGCGGAAGACTCCGCCGTAAAACAAAACCGCCTGAACCTGCTGAACCGCTTGGCAGAGCAGATGAACGCGGTAGCGGATATTGCGCTCTTGAGCGAATAATATATAGCCGTAAACAAAGGTCGTCTGAAAACGGACAAGCAGCTTTGCCCAACGTTTTCAGACGACCTTTTCGATTCTATGAATCTATAGTGGATTAAATTTAAATCAGGACAAGGCGACGAAGCCGCAGACAGTACAGATAGTACGGCAAGGCGAGGCGAGGCAACGCCGTACTGGTTTAAAGTTAATCCACTATAACGCCATCCGCTCGCCCGCAAAGCCAATTCCCGCTCACATCCTTGTCTTAGCCCCATCCCATTCCGTGTGGGCACGGCCTATTTACTATATAATTTCGACTTTCAGCATTTTCCGCGCTTAATCATGAAACGGCTCAAACGCATCAAAACCATCCTCCGCACGCTTTACCTCTACCGCCTCGCCGAGCTGTTTGCCGCGCTTGTCCGTCCGGGCTGGACGCGGACGCTGTTGAAAATGCTGCCGCAGTCGTCTGAATTGGAAAACGAACCGCCTGCCGTCCGCCTGCGCCTTGCCCTAGAAAACCTGGGGCCGATTTTCATCAAATTCGGGCAGGTTCTGTCCACACGCCCCGATTTGATTCCGCATGATTACGCGGTCGAACTGGCAAAGCTGCAAGACAAAGTCCCGCCGTTTGATGCGCAGCTTTCACGCTCGCAAATCGAAAAATCGCTGGGGCAATCCATCGAAACGCTGTATGCGGAATTTGAAACCGAACCCGTCGCCAGCGCGTCCATCGCCCAAGTACACAAAGCCCGCCTGCATTCGGGCGAACAAGTGGCGGTCAAAGTCTTGCGCCCCAACCTTTTGCCCGTTATCGAACAAGATTTGTCGCTGATGCGTTTCGGCGCGGCTTGGGTCGAGCGTCTGTTTGCCGACGGCAAGCGTTTGAAACCGCGCGAAGTGGTGGCGGAATTCGACAAATATCTGCATGACGAGTTGGATTTAATGCGCGAAGCCGCCAATGCCAGCCAGCTCGGCCGCAACTTTCAAAACAGCGATATGCTGATTGTGCCCAAGGTGTTTTACGACTACTGCTCCAGCGACGTACTGACCATCGAATGGATGGACGGCACGCCCGTATCGGAAATCGCCAAACTCAAAGCCGACGGCATCGATTTGCACAAACTTGCCGATTACGGCGTGGAAATCTTCTTCACACAAGTCTTCCGCGACGGCTTTTTCCATGCCGATATGCACCCCGGCAACATTTTGGTCGCCGCCGACAACCGCTACATTGCCCTCGATTTCGGCATCGTCGGCACGCTGACCGACTACGACAAACGCTATCTCGCCATCAACTTCCTCGCCTTTTTCAACCGCGATTACCACCGCGTCGCCACCGCCCACATCGAATCGGGCTGGGTGCCCGCCGACACGCGCGCGGAAGAATTGGAAGCCGCCGTCCGCGCCGTGTGCGAACCGGTGTTCAACAAACCGATTTCGCAAATCTCGTTCGGCCTCGTATTGATGCGCCTGTTTGAAGTCAGCCGCCGCTTCAATGTCGAAATCCAGCCGCAGCTTGTGTTGCTGCAAAAAACGTTGCTCAACATCGAAGGCTTGGGACGACAGCTTGATCCCGATTTGGACTTGTGGAAAACCGCCAAACCGTTTTTGGTGAAATGGATGAACGAACAAGTCGGTCCTAAAGCCTTTTTGCGCAACCTCAAAAACGAAGCCCCCGACTGGGCGCAAATCATCCCTTCCCTGCCGCGCAAAATCAATGCGCTGGTTGATGAAAACCGCCAGCAGGAAATGCGCGATGCCTATATCCATTTGGTTAAAGTGCAGCAGCGGCAAAGCATGTGGCTGGGCGTGATTGCGATTGTGTTGCTGCTGATTTTGCTGTTTGATTAAAAATCCATATACACAAAAGGTCGTCTGAAAACGAAATAGCGGTTTTAGAAAAAATCGCTATCCGCATTTTCAGACGACCTTTTATTATGAATTTGCATAAAACGCGCACCTCAACCGTAGCGTGGGCTTCGCCCACGAAAATCAGGATATTTTGCCCATCATCCAAAAACAGAATTGACCAACATATAGTGGATTAACTTTAAACCAGGACAAGGCGACGAAGCCGCAGACAGTACAGATAGTACGGCAAGGCGAGGTAACGCCGCCCTGGTTTAAAGTTAATCCACTATAATTTCTCGCGGGCAAAGCCCACGCTACTTTTCTACTCATTACCAAGGTCGTCTGAAAACACGGATTGCGGCTAAGTAAACCCGTTATGACCGTTTTCAGACGACCTTCTATTGCGAGTTTGAATAAAATACCCGCCACTACCGTAGCGTGGGCTTTGCCCACGAAAATCAAGATATTTTGCTACTCGCCCCAAACAAAATAGACCGATATATTTCTCGCGGGCAAAGCCCATACCACCTCTTCCCTTCATCATCGAGGTCGTCTGAAAACGCCAAACTGTTCCCATCGCATGGAAACCACGGTTTTCAGACGACCTTTGCAGTTTTTGAGTCATTCCCGATATGCTATAATCCGCCGTTAAACTTTTATCTTTTCAGGAAAAAACATGAGCTTGAAATGCGGCATCGTCGGCCTGCCCAATGTCGGCAAATCCACCCTCTTTAACGCGCTGACCCAATCGGGCATCGAAGCAGCGAACTATCCCTTCTGCACCATCGAACCCAACGTCGGCATCGTCGAAGTGCCCGACCCGCGCATGGCGGAGCTGGCGAAAATCGTCAATCCGCAAAAAATGCAGCCCGCCATCGTCGAATTCGTCGACATTGCCGGTTTGGTCGCAGGCGCGAGCAAAGGCGAAGGCTTGGGCAACCAGTTCCTCGCCAACATCCGCGAAACCGACGCCATCGTCAACGTCGTGCGCTGCTTTGACGACGACAATATCGTCCACGTTTCCGGCAAAGTCGATCCGATTGCCGACATCGAAACCATCGGCACCGAATTGGCGCTTGCCGACCTCGCCAGCGTCGAAAAAGCCATCGTCCGCGAAGAAAAACGCGCCCGCTCAGGCGATAAAGACGCGCAAAAACTGGTCGAACTGTGCAAAAAACTGCTGCCGCATCTGGACGAAGGCAAACCTGTCCGCTCTTTCGGCTTAGACGCTGAAGAACTCGCCATGCTCAAACCGCTGTTCCTGCTGACCGCCAAACCCGCCATGTACGTCGGCAACGTTGCCGAAGACGGTTTTGAAAACAATCCGCACCTCGACCGCCTGAAAGAATTGGCTGGAAAAGAAAACGCCCCCGTCGTTGCCGTTTGCGCCGCGATGGAGAGCGAAATCGCCGAGTTGGAAGACGACGAAAAAGCCGAATTCCTCGCTGAAATGGGCTTGGAAGAACCCGGCTTGAACCGCCTGATCCGCGCGGGCTACGACCTCTTGGGCCTGCAAACCTACTTCACCGCCGGCGTCAAAGAAGTCCGCGCCTGGACCATCCACAAAGGCGACACCGCCCCGCAAGCCGCAGGCGTCATCCACACTGACTTCGAACGCGGCTTCATCCGCGCCCAAGTCATTTCCTACGACGATTTTGTCTCACTCGGCGGCGAAGCCAAAGCCAAAGAAGCCGGCAAAATGCGCGTGGAAGGCAAGGAATATGTCGTGCAAGACGGCGATGTGATGCACTTCTTGTTTAACGTGTAAGATTGTCTGAAAATATTTGGGAACAGGGAATCTGTTCCCAATACTGCAATAGCAAAGAAAATAAATATGATCTTAAGAAAATTTCAAATTAAAAATTTCCGATCTCTTATTAACGTTAATGTTAAATTTATTGATAATCTACCTATTGTAATTAGTGGTGAAAATAATATTGGTAAAACTAATTTTTTAAGAGCTTTAAACGTATATTTTAATCATATTCATGATAAAAATTTATACCATGCTGAAACTGATATTCCACATCACATATATTATGGTTCGCGAGGAGGAAGAACCAAGACAGAATTAATTGGGGAATTTGAAAATCACGGTAAAATTATAAAACTTTTAGTACGTTTTGATGCAAAAGGTAACTCTTCATACAAATTAGATTCCAAAGATATTAATGATAACAAAGCCTTTGAATTTTTATCAGAATTTAAATTTATATTTATAGAATCTCATAACATACATTTACCAAGCCTCATTGGAGCTATTCTAGAAAAAGACGGCTTACTAGCTTTGGATAAAAAACGTACAAAACAAAGTCGTCCTTTAAAAAAATTGGAAGAGTTTATAGATCTATCTAGACAAGCCATCACCGACATTGAGAATGACATAAACCATTGCTTTAAAGAACTTACTGATTTTGATGGAATTTTGAAAGAGGCTAAAATTCTAATAAACTTTGCAGAATTTGATAGATTGAGAGATGTAATTCGCACAATGACATCCATCACTCTACAAGACGGCAATAATCATGAAATTGAATCTAAAGGTAGTGGAGCTCAAAGAGCAGTTTTTCTTTCGTTAATGAAATATATTTCAAAAAATATTAAAAATAAAAAAATTATTTGGGCAATTGATGAACCAGAAGCATTTTTACAACCAAAATTACAAAGAAAAGTATTTGAAACTTTGCAATCAATGTGTAAAGAAGATAAGCAAACAATTATACTCACTACACACTCACAACATTTTATTAACTTAAGAAATATTGATACGGTTAATTTATTTATAGGAAATTCTGAACCTAAGGAGTATGAAAGACGACCTGGTAAAATATTTTATGAAATAAACACTCAAAATATTGCTTTTACCTCTACATCCGAAAAGATCAAAGCAATTAAAGAACATTTAGGAATTAACAATAATGACGGATGGGAGCTTTTGCCATTTAATGTCTTAGTAGAAGGAGAGGAAGACAAAAAATACTTAGAAAAACTGATGGAAGCCGTAGATATTGAAATTCCAAACATTATTTGCGCTGGAGGAGCAACCAAAATTGCAGGATACTTGCAATATTATAATGATTTCGCCAAAGATAACCCCTTTCCAGAAAAACCAAAAATTTTATGTATTTTTGATAATGATAAAGAGGGAAGAGAATCTAAATCAAAAATCAATCCTAAAAAATTAACCTCTCTGAAAATCCAAAGCATTCTTATTCCCAGACATGACTACACCATTTTAGATGATAATCCTAGGAACTTTAGTGGACAATCTCAAAACTGGGCAATAGAAGATTTTTTATCTCCTGCCCTAATTATAGAAACTGCAAATAATTTACTACGGAAAGACAAATATAAAATCATTGGAAAAAAACAGATAAACGTTCGAAATCAAGTTGCACATAGAAATAAAATTATTCTCGAATATCTTTCAGAGTGCACCTCACAAAATAATCCTGACAAGGATGATTACCTTTGGGGCTCAGATGGAAGAAAAATAGCTCTATGTAAATCTTTCTGTGATAATCAAACTCCAGAAAAAATACTTGAACATCTGAATCAAAATCAAAGAGATTTTTTAGATAAATTAAAAGGTTAAATATGAAGTCTGTTATCCAAGACCTACAATCGCGCGGCTTAATCGCGCAAACTACCGACATCGAAGCCTTAGACGCTTTGTTGAACGAACAAAAAATCGCCCTCTACTGCGGTTTCGACCCGACCGCCGACAGCCTGCATATCGGCCACTTGTTGCCCGTGTTGGCATTGCGCCGTTTCCAACAGGCGGGGCATACGCCGATTGCTTTGGTGGGCGGCGCGACCGGTATGATCGGCGACCCCAGCTTCAAAGCGGTGGAGCGCAGCTTGAATTCCGCCGAAACCGTTGCCGGCTGGGTAGAAAGCATCCGCAACCAACTGAAACCGTTTTTGAGCTTTGAAGGCGAAAACGCCGCCATTATGGCGAACAACGCCGACTGGTTCGGCAGCATGAACTGCCTCGACTTCCTGCGCGACATCGGCAAGCATTTCTCCGTCAACGCCATGCTGAACAAGGAATCCGTCAAACAGCGTATCGAGCGCGACGACGTAGGCATTTCCTTCACCGAGTTCGCCTATTCCCTGCTGCAAGGCTACGACTTTGCCGAATTGAACAAACGTCATGGCGCGGTTTTGGAAATCGGCGGCTCCGACCAATGGGGCAACATCACCGCCGGTATCGACCTGACCCGCCGCCTGAACCAAAAACAAGTATTCGGTCTGACCCTGCCGCTGGTCACCAAATCCGACGGCACCAAATTTGGCAAAACCGAAGGCGGCGCGGTATGGCTGAACGCGAAGAAAACCTCACCGTATCAGTTCTACCAGTTCTGGCTGAAAGTTGCCGATGCCGATGTGTATAAATTCCTGAAATACTTCACCTTCCTGTCTATCGAAGAAATCGACGCCATCGAAGCGAAAGACAAAGCCAGCGGCACCAAGCCCGAAGCGCAACGCATCCTCGCCGAAGAAATGACCCGCCTGATTCACGGCGAAGCCGCCCTGCAAGCCGCGCAGCGCATTTCCGAAAGCCTGTTTGCCGAAGACCAAAGCAGCCTGACCGAAAGCGACTTCGAACAGCTCGCCCTCGACGGCCTGCCCGCATTTGAAGTTTCAGACGACCTCAACGTCGTCGAAGCCTTGGTCAAAACCGGCTTAGCCTCGTCCAACAAAGAAGCGCGCGGTTTTGTGAACAGCAAAGCGGTATTGCTCAACGGCCAAGCCGCCGAATCGAACAACCCGAACCACGCCGCCGAACGCCCCGACGATGCCTATCTGCTGACCGACGCGCACAAACGCTTCGGCAAATACACCATCGTACGACGCGGCAAACGCAACCACGCGCTCTTGGTTTGGAAATAAGCCTTAAATAACAGAGGTCGTCTGAAAACTTATTTCAGACGACCTTTTTTCTACCGTCAACAGTATGATAGCGAATATATTCCCATCTATAGTGGATTAACTTTAAACCAGTACGGCGTTGCCTCGCCTTGCCATACTATCTGTACTGTCTGCAGCTTCGTCGCCTTGTCCTGATCTAAATTTAATCCACTATATATCTTCCGAGATACAGTGGATTAACTACAGATCGGCACGGTATTTCCCATTCATACCGTCTGAGGCTTCGTCTTGCCCTGATTCACAGTCAATCTGCCACACCTGCGCGCATCATAAATCTTAAATCCGGTAACACCCTATCCGTTTGAATCCAATACACAATAAGAAAGAAACACCATGACTGCCCCCTACACTCTTGCCGACCTGAAGACCGCCTACCAGCGCAAAGAAAAACTGAAATATCTATACTTCTGGGGACACACGCCAAAACATATAGTGGATTAAATTTAAATCAGGACAAGGCGACGAAGCTGCAGACAGTACAAATAGTACGGCAAGGCGAGGCAACGCCGTACTGGTTTAAAGTTAATCCACTATAAAAATGAGATAGATAAAGCCGTCTTCAGCCAATGGTATCCTGCGCCCTTTGAAATCGACGGCATCCGCTATGCGACTGCCGAACACTATATGATGGCAGAAAAGGCGAGGCTGTTCGGCGCAGACGATATCCGCCGCCAAATCATCGCTTCTGCCCACCCCAAACAGGCTAAGGATTTGGGAAGACAAGTCATCGGTTTTAAAAACGATATTTGGAATGCCCGCCGCTTCAATATCGTTTGCGAAGGCAACCGTGCCAAATTCATCCAACACCCCGATTTGAAACGCTTTTTGCTTGGCACCGGCAACCGTATCTTAGTAGAAGCCAGCCCGGTTGACGCAATCTGGGGAATCGGACTTGCCCAAGATGATCCACGCGCCCAAAATCCATTGCAATGGCGCGGTTTGAACCTACTTGGTTTCGCGCTAATGAAAGTACGGGATGAACTTCAGGTCGTCTGAAAGCAACTTCAGACGACCCCATAAAAAAACGCACCTTATGAAAAGGTGCGTTTTAATTTCTACGGTTTAGAATTTAGCGCCGGATTGGTTGGCCATATAGTCAACCGCTGCTTTGACTTCGTCATCACTCAGGCTTGTGTTACCACCTTTGGCAGGCATGGAGTTAAAGCCTTCGAGCGCGTGTTTGTGCAGGGTATCTTTACCTTGTTTGATACGCGGAGCCCACTCGTCTTTCTTACCTATGCCTGGAGCACCGGGGATGGTACCACCGTGACACATTTTACAGTTGGCTTCAAAAACGGCTTTACCGTCCACTTTGGCAGAAGAAGCATCTGCTTTTTCTGCCGGCTTGGCTTCGGCAGGAGCGGTCGCTTTTGCATCAGCTGCTGAAGCTGCTTTTTCAGCTTGTACAGGTGCGGACGCAGATGAAGCGTCAGCGGATGATGCGGCAGCAGAAGCAGGTGCCGGTGCGGGAGCAGGTTCGGCTTTTTTCACGGGTGCTTTGCCGTCTTTATTGGACAGACCCCATACATACGCAGTCATGATGTGGAGTTTGTCTTTATCCAAGAAACGACCCCAAGCCGGCATTTGACTGTGTCGGCCGTTGGTGATGGTTTCGATAATCGATTTTTGAGTACCGCCCCACAACCATACGTTGTCGGTCAGGTTCGGACCCAGTCCTTGGATACCTTGACCTTTGTCGCCGTGACAGGTAAAGCAGTTTGCCGGTGGACCGCTGAACAATACTTTACCGCGTGCGGCACGTTCTTCATCGTATTGGTCTTTGGATTTGGATAAGGACATGACATAGTTTGCCACATCTTTTACCCGCTCTTCACCCAACGCAGGACCCCATGCTGCCATCGTCGCCGTACGGCCTTTTTCAATGGTCTCATGGATTTTCTCAGGTTCGCCGCCCCACAACCAATCGTTGTCGGTCAAATTCGGGAAGCCTTTGGAACCTTTGGCATCAGAACCGTGACATTGGATACAGTAGGTATTGAAGAGGTTTTGACCGATGGCGCGTGCTTCAGGATTTTTTGCCACTTGCTCAATCGGCATATTGGCAAACTTGGCATAAACTTTGCCGTACTTCTGATCTGCTTTAGCCATTTCCTGATCATATTGTCCGTGGCTGCTCCATTTCCACTGGCCTTCATAATCGCCCAAACCCGGGTACATGACCAGATAACCGATACCGAACAGCCAGACAAAGACATACAGCCAAAACCACCAGCGTGGCAACGGGTTGTTGTATTCTTCGATACCGTCCCATTGATGACCTGTCGTTTTGACTTCTTCGCCCTTTTTAGGACGCTTCACAACGTTTTGGGAAAGCAGCAGCCATGCCAAGCCGATAAAGCTGAGCACGACGATGACTGCAATGTATATATTCCAGAAATTGCTGGTAAATTGGGGTGCTGTGTTCATTATTTTGCTCCGTGATCACGGACTAAACTGTTATCGCCCGTCTTTTTCAGACGACTCTTTATCCTCATCATTTTCGAAAATACTGTTGGCGGCATCATCGTAGTTCTTTTTATTGCGTCGGTTGAAAACGATATAAAGCACTAAGATAAAGCTGATAAAAACCCAAACAGTAAAGAGCGAGCGGGCCCAGTTTACGTCCATGATGTTACCTTACGTTTTTCAATGCCAAGCCTAAGCCTTGCAGGTATGCAATCACCGCATCCAGCTCCGATTTGTTTTCCAAGGCTTCAGGCGCTTTGGCAATTTCTTCGTCGCTGTAAGGCGTACCGACTTTACGCAGGGCTTTCATATGCGCCACGGTTGCTTCGGCATCGACTTTGTTGCGGGCAAGCCATGGGAAAGCGGGCATATTGGACTCTGGCACAACGTCGCGCGGATTCAGCAGGTGGATGCGGTGCCATTCGTCGGAATAGCGGCCGCCGACACGTGCCAAGTCCGGACCGGTACGTTTGGAACCCCATTGGAACGGATGGTCATAAACAGACTCGCCGGCAACGGAGTAGTGGCCGTAACGTTCGGTTTCCGCACGGAACGGACGGATCATTTGAGAGTGACAGTTGTAACAACCCTCTCGGATATAGATATCGCGACCAGCCACTTGCAAAGCGTTATAAGGTTTCACACCTTCAATAGGCTTGGTAACAGCTTTAGTAAAGAACAGCGGCACGGCTTCAATCAACAGGCCTACGCTGACTACAAGCAGGGTAAATACAATCAGGACGCCGACTTTTTCTTCAGCTAATTGTTGTAATTTCATTTTGGTAGCCTTTTCTTATGTTTTTAGTGGTGCTGGGTTTGAGACACCGCGGGAATCTCGGCATCAACCGCTTTGCCACTGATGGCCGTACGGTAAACGTTGTATGCCATGATACACATACCGCTCAGGTACAGCAGGCCGCCGGTGAAACGAATCATGTAGAAAGGCATGGTGCGTTTAACTGACTCTACAAACGAGTAGGTCAAAGTACCGTCCGCATTCAGAGAACCCCACATCATACCTTGCAATACCCCTGCAATCCACATGGAGGCGATATACAGAACCACGCCGATGGTCGCAATCCAGAAATGCGCTTCCACCAATTTGGTGCTGTACATTTCATTTTTACCGAACAGGCGGGGAATCATGTAGTACACGGAACCAATGGTCACGAAGCCCACCCAGCCCAATGCGCCGGCATGAACGTGTGCAACGGTCCAGTCAGTGTAGTGGCTCAAAGCGTTGACGGATTTGATGGACATCATCGGACCTTCGAAGGTGGACATACCGTAGAAGGACAGAGAAACGATCAAGAATTTCAAGATAGGGTCGGTACGCAGTTTGTCCCATGCGCCGGACAAGGTCATGATACCGTTAATCATACCGCCCCAAGAAGGTGCGAACAGAATCAGGGACAACACCATACCCAAGGACTGAGTCCAGTCAGGCAGCGCGGTATAGTGCAAGTGGTGGGAACCTGCCCACATGTAGGTGAAAATCAAAGCCCAGAAGTGGACGACGGACAGGCGGTAAGAGTAAACAGGACGACCTGCCTGTTTCGGCACGAAGTAGTACATCATGCCCAAGAAACCTGCGGTCAGGAAGAAACCTACGGCATTGTGGCCATACCACCATTGAACCATAGCATCGATTGCACCCGCATAAACCGGATAGGATTTCATGAAGCCCGCAGGAATGCTCAGGTTATTGACGATGTGCAACAGAGCAACGGCCAAAATGAAACCGCCGTAGAACCAGTTGGCAACGTAGATATGTTTGATTTTACGTTTGGCAATCGTACCGAAGAATACGATGGCGTAAGCAATCCAAACCAAAGCGATCAGGATGTCGATAGGCCATTCCAATTCGGCATACTCTTTAGCTTGGGTATAACCCAAAGGCAGGCTGACGATTGCCGCAACGATAACTGCCTGCCAACCCCAGAAGGTAAATGCCGGCAGCCAACCGCCGAACAGGCGTGCATTACAGGTACGTTGAACAACGTAGTATGATGTACCCATCAGACCGCAACCGCCGAATGCAAAAATCACCGCATTGGTGTGCAACGGACGCAGGCGGCCGAAGTGGAACCAAGGGCCGACATCTGATAAATCAAGGGCCGGGGCGAACAATTGGGCGGCAACGATGACACCGACCAACATGCCCACAATACCCCAAACTACGGTCATGATGGCGAACTGGCGCACCACTTTGTAGTTATAAGTTTGTGTGTCCATGAGAGTCTCCATGAATTATGGGAATAAAAATTTTTTATCTCACTTTGCCGTATGCGTTTTGAACAAACGCAATAAGGGCTAGGTTTAAATTTTTCTAAATTTAACATATAAGACAAGCCTAGCCAAGCGGAATTACATTTCACTCCATCTAGCGGCTTTATCGATTTTTTATATTTTTTACTTTATAATCATATTATTATTTAACAACCTCCCCTACAACGCCACTTTATTTTTTCAAGCCTCCCTTTTGAAGGGGACTTTATCGATATAAATCAAACCGCATAATTCGACCTTTTTATTCATAAAATTTAACAAATGCATTAATAGTCATGATTAATTACAAAATCACCCCCAACCCGCTCGCCCACGAGTGGCACATCCGCCTAACCTTCCGACAAGAACATGATTTGGAAACAGAAATCAACCTGCCGAACTGGGTTCCCGGCAGCTATCTGATACGCGATTTTTCCCGCCACATCACCACCATCCGCGCTTTTTGCAACGGAGAATATGCCCATCTGACCCAAGTCAAAAAAAACCGGTGGCGCACTGCCCCGCAGTCCGGCGAGTGGGAAATTTACTACACCGTTTACGCCTACGACCTGTCCGTCCGCGGCTCGTTTCTGACTGCCGAACGCGGGTTCTTTGACGGCGCGTGTCTGTTTTTACAGGTAAACGGGCAAGAAAACAGCGCGCACCAAATCGAATTCCCCATCCTGCCGAAAACATGGCGGATTGCCACCACCCTGCCCCAAACCAGCATCCACAGCTTTCAGACGACCTCCTACCACGACTTAATCGACCACCCTGTCGAACTGGGCAACATTGAATTTCTCGATTTCGAAGCCGGCGGCATCCCTCACCGTATCGCCTTGAGCGGCCACTACCCCGATTTCGACCGCGACCGCCTCGTGTCAGACATCCGCACAATCTGCGAAACCGAACTGGCCATGTTCCCCTCCCCTGCCCCGTTCACGCATTACCTCTTCCTGCTCCACGTCGGCGACAACATCTACGGCGGGCTTGAACACATCAGCAGCACCGCCCTGCTCGCCGACCGCCACAGCCTGCCGCCGCACGGCATGACCGACGCCAACGACGCCTACACCCAACTGCTCGGACTGTTCTCACACGAATACTTCCACGCCTGGAACGTCAAATCCATCAAACCCGCCGCCTTCGCCCCCTACGACCTCGACCGTGAAAACTACACCGAGCAGCTCTGGGCATTTGAAGGCATCACCTCATACTACGATGACCTCTTCCTCGCCCGAAGCCGCACCATCGCCCCCGAAGCCTACCTGCGCCTGCTCGCCCAAAGCATCACCCGCGTGCAGCAAACCAAAGGTCGTCTGAAACAAAGCCTTGCCGAATCCAGCTTCACCGCTTGGAACAAATTCTACAAACAAGACGAAAACAGCCCCAACGCCATCGTCAGCTACTACCAAAAAGGCGCACTCGCCGCCCTCTGCCTCGACCTCGCCATCCGCAGCAAAAGCAGCGGACGACACACCCTCGACAGCGTCATGCAGCAACACTACCGCGATTGGCTGGACACCCAGCAAGGCATCCCCGAAAAACAGTGGCAAGCCCGTTGCCAAGCGTTTACCGGCCTAGACCTCGAAGACTTTTTTCAGACGACCCTCTACTCCACCGCCGACCTGCCCCTTGCCGAACTCCTCGCCACCATAGGCATCGGACTGCAATGGCAGGCACAGCCGCGCAGCCACGGCGGCGCATTCCTGTCCGAACCGCCAACCGAAACGCCCGCTCCCGCGTCCGACTTCGGCGCAAGGTTCAAACAAAACAGCGACCACGCCACCCTGACCCACGTCTTCAACGGCGGCAGCGCAGAAAACGCCGCCCTCTGCCCGCAGGACAAAATCATCGCCGT
The DNA here is from genome assembly GCF_000260655.1 of Neisseria sicca VK64. Lineage (GTDB taxonomy): Bacteria > Pseudomonadota > Gammaproteobacteria > Burkholderiales > Neisseriaceae > Neisseria > Neisseria sicca_B. The sequence continues at coordinate 27,193 of NZ_AJMT01000186.1, read as the reverse complement.
CGACGGCTACGCCTGTACCGACCTTGCCGCACAGTGGGCGCAACTCCCCATCGGCGCCACCGCCCGCCTCCACTACTTCCGCACCGGCATCCTGTACGTCGCCGACATCACCGTCCAAGCCACCGAAGCCGACACCGCCGTCCTCTACATTACCGACCGCGAATTATTTGAAAACTGGCTTTATAATGACCGAACCTGATTTTCAGACGACCTCAAGTGCCGGATCGAGGTCGTCTGAAACATCAACTCTGAAAGAAACAACCATGAAAAAAATTCTTGTCAGCATGACCGCCCTGTTACTCAGTTTGCACGCCGCAGCCGCCCCCAAATCAGATTCGGCAGATAAACTAGGAAAGGATATCGCCGTCTTCTACAAAAATCCCTCTGCCGAACGCGCTGCTTCTTTGATGGACCAGCTTGTCAAAGCCGATCTCATGCGCGAAACCACCCTTGCATGGGGGACGCAAGCGCTACAAAAATACCCCCAAGGCAGCACCATTTGGTGTGACAACATCCGAACCTACCAAGGCGACGCCCTAACCTTTGCCGCCTACACCCTTACCCTGACCGGAACGAATCAAGCCAAAACCTGCCTTAACAGCCTGACATTAGATACCGAGCTTAAAAACAACCTCAAAAAAAACAAAAGCTTCCATCCGCTTCAAGAACCCATCATTTCCCCTGCATCACTGGATTTTCATTGGGTAACTTATTTTGCCACCGGCAACCCGAAAGCAGTCGAGCGTATCGTCGACTACATCATCAAAGCCCAAACGGCTGCCGCCCAACGCCCCAACCATGTAGACCTCACACTTGCCTCTGCCATTTGGTCAACCCGATCCAATATGGAACAAGATACAGCGATTGACAGCATTGTCCGCCAATACATACAAAAACAGCCTGAAGCCAATAAAAAACGATTGGAACAAGCCCTGTTGGCCCCTCAAGAAGACTAAAATCAATCCATCATCAAACGTAGAAAAGGAAAACCCATGTCTATCCAAAAACTTGCCGACAACCTCTACATCGCCCCGCAACTGACCGAAGCAGACGTACAAGAAGCCGCCAAACTCGGCATCCAAACCGTCATCTGCAACCGTCCCGACGGCGAAGAAGAAAACCAAGTTACGTTCAAACAAATCGAAAGCTGGCTTGAAGCCGCGGGCATCCGCGAGCACCATCATCAGCCCGTCGTCGCGCCCGCCATCAACGCCGCCGATGTCGCCGCCTTCCAAAACCTGCTCAAAAGCGTTTCCCAACCCGTTCTCGCCTACTGCCGCACCGGCACCCGCTGCTCCCTGCTCTGGGGCTATCATCAGGTGCAAAACGGTGCAAGCGTCGCCGAAGTCGTCGCTGCGGCACAACAAGCAGGCGTCAATCTAAGCAACTTCGAAGCCCGCCTGCAAGACGCGCAACAAAACGGTCTGGCGTAACACGCTATCCGTTTAGCCAAACGCAAAGGTCGTCTGAAAATACCGTTTCAAAAAATGGAAACCGTTTTCAGACGACCTTTTTACGTTATGCCGTTTGGCGAACCGAATGAACGCATCCGATATTTTAAACATTGTGGCAATCCGTTACATCCAGATGAAACTCAATATCCAGACCTGCCGTTTTCATTTACAATCCCCCCGTTCCATCTCATCAATCTATTATGCAAATCCTGCTCACTTTTTTGTTTAAATGCTTTGCGGCGCTGCCTTTGCCGCTTCTACACGCGCTGGGGAATGCGGCGGGCGGCTTGGGCTATTATCTGCTCAAAAGCGACCGGCAGCGTGTGTTCGACAATATGCGGCTTGCCGGATTGAATCCCGAGCCTTCGTCGGTCAAAGCCGTTTTCCGTGAAACGGCGAAAGGCGGGCTGGAATTGCCCGTAGCCTTTTTCAGACGACCTGAAAGCATTGAAACGCTGTTTAAAGAAGTGCATGGTTGGGAACATGTCCAATCGGCTTTGGACACCGGAGAAGGACTGTTGTTTATTACCCCGCACATCGGCAGCTACGACCTCGCCGGACGCTATATCAGCCAACAGCTTCCGTTCCCGCTGACTGCCATGTACAAACCACCCAAAATCAAAGCCTTGGATTCCGTCATGCAGGCGGGGCGCGTTCGCGGCAAAGGGAAAACCGCCCCCACCAATATTCAAGGGGTCAAACAAGTCATTAAGGCTTTGCGTTCCGGTGAAGCCACGATTGTCTTGCCCGACCACGCCCCCTCTCCCGAAGAAGGCGGCGACGGCGTCTGGGTGCCGTTTTTCGGGAAATACGCCTACACCATGACGCTGGTGGGCAAACTGGCGCAAGTCAAGGGCGTGAAGGCGCTGTTTTTCTGCGGCGAGCGTTTGCCGAAGGGCAAAGGATTTGTGCTGCACATCGAGCCTATGCGCGGCGAACTGAACGGCGACAAACAGCACGACGCGCAGATTATCAATGAAAACACCGAATACTGGATACGCCGCTTCCCGACCCAATATCTGTTTATGTACAACCGCTACAAACAGCCCGCAGGCGCACCGCTCTCGCCCGACTGGAAACCGGAACCCGGTTGGAAACCTGAGGACGTACAGGATTGAACATTCCTTGCGGGTCGTCTGAAAAGGCGGCTGATGCCCAGTTTCTCAAAACATCGCCATACCAACACAAAAAAGCACCTCAATCGAGGTGCTTTTTCTATTTTCAGACGACCTTTTGCCGGGCATCAGCCTTTTTTATTGTTCAATGCGGCTTTGACAAACGCGGTAAACAAAGGATGGCCTCTGCGCGGGTTGGACGTGAACTCGGGGTGGAACTGGCAGGCGAAGAACCAAGGATGGTTCGGCAGTTCAATGGTTTCGACCAAGCGTTCACGTCCGGCGGATACGCCGCCGATGACCAAGCCTGCTTGTTCCAGCGTAGGAACGTAGTTGTTGTTGACTTCGTAGCGGTGACGGTGGCGCTCGCGGATGTGTTCGCTGCCGTAGATTTTGGCGGCGAGGCTGCCTGCTTTCAATTCAACCTCTTGCGCACCCAAACGCATGGTGCCGCCCAAATCGGCGGATTCGTCGCGTGTTTCGACGCTGCCGTCGGCGGTTTGCCATTCGTCAATCAGGGCGACGACGGGCGCGGCGCATTTGAGGTCGAACTCGGTGGAATTCGCGCCTTTCAAGCCTGCGACGTCGCGGGCGTATTCAATCAGCGCAATCTGCATACCAAGGCAGATGCCCAAGTATGGCACGTTGTTTTCACGGGCGTAGCGCACGGCGGCAATTTTACCTTCCACGCCGCGCGAACCGAAGCCACCGGGAACGAGGATGGCGTCCATGTCTTTGAGCATGGAAACGTCGCCGTTGTTTTTCTCGATGTTTTCGCTGTCAACGAAGGTAATCTGCACATCGGTTTCGGTGTGGATGCCCGCGTGTTTCAAGGCTTCGATCAGCGATTTGTAGGATTCGGTCAAATCGACGTATTTGCCGACCATGGCGATTTTGACGGTGTGTTTCGGGTTTTTGATGGCATGGACGATTTTTTTCCACGCGGTCAAATCCGCCTGTTGTACGTTAAGCTGCAATTGCTCGGTAATGATGTTGTCGATGCCTTGGTCGTGCAGCATTTCGGGGCATTCGTAGATGCTGTCCACGTCGTAGCTGCCAACAATTGCGCGCTCTTCCACGTTGCAGAACAAGGCGATTTTGCGGCGTTCGTCCGCGGGCATTTTCCTGTCCATGCGGCAAATCAGGATGTCGGGCTGCAAACCGATGCTCAACATTTCTTTAACGGTATGCTGGGTCGGCTTGGTTTTGATTTCGCCGGCGGCAGCAATGTAGGGAACGTAGCTCAGGTGGGCGAACAAGGTGTTGTTGCGTCCCAACTGGCTGCGCATCTGACGGATGGCTTCCAAAAACGGCAGCGATTCAATGTCGCCGACCGTACCGCCGATTTCGACGATGGCCACATCGTAACCTGCCGCGCCTTCGTGGATGCGGCGTTTGATTTCGTCGGTAATGTGCGGGATGACTTGAACCGTGCCGCCGAGGTAGTCGCCGCGGCGTTCTTTGGCGATGACGTTTTCGTACACCTGCCCCGTGCTGAAGCTGTTGCGGCGGGTCATGGTGGCGTTGATGAAACGTTCGTAGTGTCCCAAGTCGAGGTCGGTTTCCGCGCCGTCGTCGGTGACGAACACTTCGCCGTGCTGGAACGGGCTCATCGTGCCGGGATCGACGTTGATATAAGGGTCGAGCTTGAGCATGGTCACGTTCAAACCGCGCGATTCGAGGATGGTGGCAATAGAAGCGGCGGCGATACCTTTTCCGAGTGAAGATACGACGCCGCCGGTTACGAAAATAAATTTAGTCATGATGCAGTACCCATGTTGGAATACGGGATTTTACCTTTAAGCGGGTTTTCTGGCAAACGCGGGAAGCCGACCCCGTCCGAAAGAAACTGCCCGAATATAACGAAATCATCTTTTTTTAAAACCAAGCATTCTTTCCCATTTTCAGACGACCTCATTAAAGTAACGTGCAATCCGAGAATTAAGGAAAGAACCATGACCGCAACCACCGCCCCGCTTTTGCGCTTCATCACCGCCGGCAGCGTCGACGACGGCAAATCCACCCTCATCGGCCGCCTGCTCTACGACAGCAAAACCCTGCTGACCGACCAGCTCGACAAACTCAACCGCGCCGCCGAAAACGGCGAAACGCCCGACTTCGCCAGCCTCACCGACGGCCTTGCCGCCGAACGCGAACAAGGCATCACCATCGATGTTGCCTACCGCTATTTCGCCACGCCCAAGCGCAAATTCATCATCGCCGACACGCCCGGACACGAACAATACACCCGCAACATGGTGACGGGTGCATCGACCGCCGACGCCGCCATCGTCCTAATAGACGCAACGCGCGTCGATTTTTCCGGCAGCGAACCCGTCCTTCTGCCGCAGACCAAACGCCACAGCGCGATTCTGAAACTCTTGGGCTGCCCCAACATCATCGTCGCCGTCAACAAACTCGACCTGCTCGACTTCGACGAAACCAAATATCAAGCCATCACCGCAGCCTACCGCAAGCTGGCGGAACAAATCGGCCTCCAAGCCCAAATCCACTTCCTGCCCATCAGCGCGTTAAAAGGCGACAACATCGTCAACGCCAGCAGCCAAACCCCGTGGTATCAAGGTTTGCCGCTGTTACCCCTGCTCGAAAGCCTGCCCGTCAACCGCCAAAACGCCGCCGACCAAGCCGCCCATTTCCCCGTGCAGCGCGTCGCACGGCAAGACGGCAGCAGCAGCGACGACTTCCGCGGCTATCAAGGCAGGCTGGAGGCAGGTCGTCTGAAAACCGGCGACGAAATCAAAGTCCTGCCTAGCGGACATACCGCCAAAATCGCCGAAATTTACAATCCAAACGGCAAAACCGAATCCGCCGAAGCGGGCGAAGTGCTGACCGTCGCGCTCGACACCGACCTCGACATCTCGCGCGGCAACAGCATCGCCGCCGCCGACAGCCCCGTCGCGCCCGAACAGCAGTTCCAAGCCGCGCTGTGCTGGTTCGACGACATCCCACTCAACCTGCGCCGCAAATACCTGCTGAAACACACCACCCAAACCACCCCCGTCAAAATCAGCGCGATTTCCTACGTTTGGGACGTGAACACCCTCAGCCGCGTCGAATCCGCCGACACGCTCAAACTCAACGACATCGGTAGCGTCAGCCTCAAAACCCAGCAGCCGATCGCCGCCGCGCCCTACGAAGAAAACCATGCCCTCGGCGCGTTCATCCTGATAGACGAAGCCACCAACCACACCGTCGCAGCAGGCATGATACGCAAGGCTGACCAAGCGGACAGTTTTGAAATTTGAAACAGGATCATCTTGAACCTAAGAGGTCGTCTGAAAAACCGAAACAAGGATTTTCAGACGACCTCTTTAGTATGGCAGATTAAGGTAGGGAATGTGGCAGATCGGTTTTAAGTCATACGGCGTTGCTTTGCCCTCATCCAATGCGGTGGGAAATCACGGCGGATTACATAACAAAATCGCGGTATGGCATTTTTCATTTGGATACATGACAAAAGGTCGTCTGAAAATCCAAAATCGGATTTTCAGACGACCTTTGCCTTACTTGAACCACCTTAGCAGGCGGACATCATGACCGCTAAGGTATGGCTTACCTTTTAGAAAATCAGGCTTTGGGTTTCAATGCCGCCGCTTCTTTGGCAAGGCGGGTGATGGTGTCCCAGTCTTTGTTTTTAACGGCTTCTTTCGGGGTCAGCCATGAGCCGCCGACGCACAAGACGTTGGGCAGTGCCAAGTAATCGGGCGCGGTGGCGAGGCTGATGCCGCCGGTCGGGCAGAAACGCACGTCGGCATAAGGGCCGTAGAGTGCTTTGAGCATGGCTTTGCCGCCGACGACTTCAGCGGGGAAGAGTTTGAGGGTATCGATGCCGTGTTCCAAAGCCAGTTGGACTTCGCCCGGAGTGGCAACGCCCGGAATCAGGGGGATGCCGCTGTTGTGGCTGGCTTTGGCAAGGGATTCGTGCAGGCCCGGGCTGATGGCGAAAACCGCGCCTGCGTCTTCGACGGCTTTAAGCTGCTCGGGGTTGGTAACCGTACCCGCGCCGACGATGGCGTTGGGCACTTCTTTGGCAATCAGGCGGATGGCGTCGAGGCCGACGGGGGTGCGCAGGGTGATTTCGAGGGTGGGGATGCCGCCTTCGACAAGGGCGTGGGACAAATCGACGGCGGTGCTTAAGTCGTCAATCGCCATCACAGGCACGACTGCGCCGGCGGTCAGGATTTCGCGTGGGGTCAGTTTGGACATTTCGATTCTCCAGGTGGAATGGGGTTGTCGTTTTTGTTGAGGTCAAACGGGATGGGGGTTTGAGTTTTCAGACGACCTTTGGGGCTGTAGGTCGGATACCCGTATCCGACAAATGCCCCTGATAACGTCGGATTCGAGAATCCGACCTACGTCTGTTTTAAACGGCTTCAATAATTTTTCAGACGACCTTCCGTTTGAAAAGGTCGTCTGAAACGTACATCAGGCAAATTCACCGCCGAAGCTCATGGCACCGGTTTCTGCGCTGCTGGTCATGCTGCGGAAGTTGGCGAAGAGTTCGCGGCCACAGCCTTGTTGGTTGGCGCTCAAGTCGATGTGTTCGACTTCGCGGGCGTTCCATTCGGCTTCGTTAATCAGGACGTTGAGTTCGCCGGTAACGGAGTCGAAGCGGATCAGGTCGCCAGTACGGATTTTGGCAATGTTGCCGCCCATCAGGGCTTCGGGCGTCATGTGGATGGACGCGGGCACTTTGCCGGACGCGCCGGACATACGGCCGTCGGTCAGCAGCGCCACTTTGAAGCCGCGGTCTTGCAGGATGCCCAAAGGCGGGGTCAGTTTGTGCAACTCGGGCATACCGTTGGCGCGCGGGCCTTGGTAGCGGACGACGCAGACGAAATCGCGTTCCAACTCGCCGCGCTCAAACGCCGCCAACACTTCGCGTTGGTCGTTGAACACGATGGCGGGCGCTTCGATGATGCGGCAGCCTTCGCGCACGGCGGACACTTTAATCACGCCGCGTCCGATATTGCCTTTCATTAGGCGCAGACCGCCGTCCGGGGAGAACGGGTTGTCGGCTTTGCGCAGGATGTCGTCGTTGCCGCTGGTTTCGGGGGCTTCGCGCCATTCGAGTTTGCCGTCGATGAGGAAAGGTTCTTTGGTGTAGTGGCGCATACCGTGTCCGACGACGGTATCGACATCGTCGTGCAACAAACCTGCGTCCAGCAATTCGCGGATGACGAAAGGCAGGCCGCCTGCTGCGGTAAAGTGGTTCACGTCGGCTTTGCCGTTGGGGTACACGCGGATGAGCAGCGGGATGATGGAGGAAATTTCGTCAAAGTCGTCCCAGTTCAAAATCACGCCGGCGGCACGTGCCATGGCAACGAGGTGCATGGTGTGGTTGGTCGAGCCGCCGGTCGCCATCAAACCGATCAGGGCGTTGATGAAGGATTTTTCGGTCAACATTTCGCCCAAGGGTTTGATGGTGCCGTTTTTGATGCCGCGTGCGAGGTGTCCGGCGGCGTAGCGGGTCAGGGCTTCGCGCAAATCGGTATAGGGATGAACGAAAGCGGCGGCGGGCAGGTGTACGCCCATCATTTCCATCATCATTTGGTTGGAGTTTGCCGTGCCGTAGAAGGTGCAGGTGCCGGGGCTGTGGTAGGAGCCCATTTCGCTTTCGAGCAAGGCATCACGCCCAACTTTGCCTTCGGCGAAAAGCTGGCGAGTGCGGGCTTTTTCTTTATTGCCAATACCGCTGGACATAGGGCCTGCGGGGACGAAGATGCCCGGAATATGACCGAACGAAAGCGCGCCAATCATCAAACCCGGCACAATTTTGTCGCACACCCCCATAAACAGGCTGCCGTCGAACATTTGGTGCGACAGGCCGATGGCGGTACTCATGGCGATGACGTCGCGGGAGAACAGCGACAATTCCATACCGGCGTAGCCCTGCGTGATGCCGTCGCACATGGCGGGAGTACCGCCGGCGACTTGGGCGGTCGCGCCGTTTTTCTGTGCTTCGTCTTTAATTTGGTCGGGGAAGTCTTTAAACGGCTGGTGTGCGGAAACCATGTCGTTGTAGGCGGTGATGATGCCTAAGTTGGGAACGGTGTCCTGAAGCATTTCGATTTTGATGCTTTTGGGCATGGAGGCGTAGCCGTGCGCCAGGTTGCTGCAACCGAGCTGGTTGCGCTCCAGCCGTCCCATTTGTTTGGCGCTGCGGATTTTCGCCAGATATTTTTCGCGGGTCGGACGGCTGCGCTCGATGATTCGCTCGGTGATTTCGGCGAGCTTGGGGTGGATAGGAGTGGGATTCATGTTCGGTCTCCTGTCGGAAGGGGTGGTATGGGATTTTTGTTTGCGCGTTTCTGATTTTTTGTATTGGGTGTGGGGCGTTCAGCGTTTCAGACGACCTTTCAAACCATGCAAGGGGTCGTCTGAAAGCCTCACTCTATCTATGCAGGCTATTATAATACAAAACCTGTAATTTAGTTACAAAATAATCTGCTAAATGTAAGAAATTTGATTTAAATCGTGATATGCGTCATTTGTGAAAATCTACCAGACCAAACTCATCAAACTTTTAAACTAAGTCAAATAATTTGTAAAAATGAGAATAGACAAAATGTGTAGCCATGTGTAGTATTACTACTCATTAGCCCGCCTGTTTTGAAATTTTGATGCAGGCGATTGGTTTCCATTGCTTTTCTGCCGAAACCGCCCGTCTTTCACGGCATCCGGCGGCGCCGGCACAAGGCCTTCCTCAACGAGAGATAAAACGATGAGTACACAAACAAATTTTGATTTGGTGTTGTTCGGCGCGACCGGCGATTTGGCAATGCGTAAGCTGCTGCCTTGTCTGTATCAGGCGCACGTTGCAGGGTTGCTCAATCCTCAGGGTCGTATTTTAGGTGTCAGCCGCAGCGATTTGGATACGGCGGGCTTTTTGGCAAAAGTGGAAACCAACTCCAAAATCCATGTCAAACAAAACTTTTCAGACGACGCCTGGGCATCGTTCGTCAAACGCATCGAATATTTGAAAGTCGACGTTACCCAAGAAGCCGATTTTGCCGCTTTGGGCGAAAAAGTCAAAGCCCGCAAAGAGACCGACAACGTCATCATCTATCTTTCCACCGCGCCGAAATTCTTCGCGCAAGCCTGTGAAAACCTTGCCAAAGTCGGACTGAACGCCGACAACGCGCGCGTCGTTTTGGAAAAACCGCTGGGTACCGACCTCGCCTCTTCCCAACAAATCAATACCGATGTCGCCCGCTACTTCAAAGAAAGCCAAATCTACCGCATCGACCACTACTTAGGCAAAGAAAGCCTGCAAAACCTGCTGGCGCTGCGTTTTGCCAACGTGATGTTCGAGCCGTTGTGGAACAACAAATACATCGAAAGCGTACAACTGACCATCGCCGAACAGCTCGGTGTGGAAGAGCGCGGCGAGTTCTACGACATTACCGGCGCGCTGCGCGACATGGTGCAAAACCACCTGATGCAAATGCTGTGCATGACTGCGATGGAAGCACCCGCCAGCTTGGATGCCGACGCAGTGCGCGATGAAAAAGTCAAAGTCATCAAATCATTGAAACCGCTGACCATCGAATCCGTCAACGAAAACGTCGTGCGCGGACAATACACCGCCGCCAAAGGCATGAACGGCTATCTTCAAGAAATCAACGTTCCGCAAGACAGCTTCACCGAAACCTACGTCGCCATCAAAGCCGAAATCGAAAACGACCGTTGGAAAGGCGTTCCTTTCTACCTGCGTACTGGCAAACGCATGGCGGGCAAAGTGGCGGAAATCGTATTGAACTTCCGTCCGCTGCAAAACCATATTTTTGAAAACAGCCAAGCCGCGCCAAACCGTTTGGTTATCGAATTGCAGCCGACCGAATCCGTACGCCTCTATACGCAGATGAAAGCACCGGGTGCAGGCAACAAAGTCGAAATCGTGCCGCTGGCAGCCGACTTGGAAAAAGTCCTCGAAGGCCGCCGCGCTGAAGCTTACGAACGCCTGCTGCTGGACGTCATCAACGGCAAGCTCGCCCTCTTCAACCGCCGCGACGAACTCGAAGCCGCTTGGGAATATGTGATGCCGATTTTGGAAAACTGGGCAAGCAACACCACCCCGCCGCATGGCTACGACGCGCATTCATGGGGTCCGGAAGCCGCCCGCGAACTGTTGGCGCGCGACGGACACAAGTGGCACGAAGACCAGTAAAGCCTTTTCAGACGACCTTTGTTTGAAGCGTTCACGGTTCAAAAAGGTCGTCTGAAACCATAAGGCGGCGGATTAGGCGTTTCCGCCGACATTCGCGCTGCCATCGACAATACAGGCTCTCACTTACTTTCCCGCTCACAAACACTGCCTTTCAGACGACCTCCTGCCCCCTTCTTAACAAAAGGTCGTCTGAAAATAGAGAAAGGACACTTTTATGTTCGTTTGGCATGAATACGAAAACGCAGCAGCCGCTTCAGAGGCTTTAGCAGACGCAGTCGCCGCCGCGCTGCAAAACGCGCTGGATAACAAAGGCAGCGCAGTGTTGGCGGTTTCCGGCGGCCGCTCGCCGATTCCCTTCTTCCAAGCCCTGTCGCAAAAAGATTTGGACTGGCAAAAAGTCGGCATCACTTTGGTTGACGAGCGCATCGTGCCGACGACCCACGCCGACAGCAATACCGCCTTGGCGCACGAATACCTGCTGCAAAACAAAGCCGCCGCAGCAACCTGGATTCCCGTTGTCGAAGCGGGCAAAACTGAAACTGAATTACAACCCGACAGCGTCGTTGCCTACGCGCTGAAACATTACAAACAACCTGACGTACTGATTTTGGGCATGGGCAGCGACGGACATACCGCCTCCCTCTTCCCGCAAGCGCCGCAACTGAAGGCAGCCATCAACGAATCAGACGACCCGACCCTCATCCACACCACGCCCGTTACCGCGCCGCACGAGCGCGTCAGCATGACCTTGGGCGCCATCGCCAAAACGGAAAACGTCTTTTTGGCGATTCAGGGCGTGGAGAAAAAAGCCGTGTTCGACAAAGCCGCCGCGCGCGCCGATTTGGAATATCCGACCAGCCTGGTATTGAACCATCAAGGAGTGAACTGCCATGTCTTCTACTCAAACTGATATTCAACAACCCGTCGGCAAAAACTATCCGCGCCTGGTTGCCGATATCGGCGGCACCAACGCCCGCTTCGCGCTCGAAACCGCCCCGCAGCAGATTGAAAAAGCCCAAGTCTTGCCGTGCAAAGACTACGACACCATCGTCGATGCCGCCAAAGCCTATTTGGAACAGGCAGGCGGAGCCGAAGTCCGGCACGCCGCCTTCGCCATCGCCAACCCGATTTTGGGCGACTGGGTGCAAATGACCAACCACCATTGGGCGTTTTCCATCGAAACCACCCGTCAGGCATTGGAGCTGGACACCCTCATCCTCTTGAACGACTTTACCGCGCAGGCATTGGCGGTAACGCAGACTTCAAGCAAAGACCTGATGCAGGTAGGCGGGCATAAACCCATCGAATTCGCCCCCAAAGCCGTCATCGGGCCGGGAACCGGTTTGGGCGTGAGCGGACTGGTGCACAGCCCCGCAGGCTGGGTCGCGCTTGCCGGCGAAGGCGGCCATTCCAGCTTTCCGCCGTTTGACGACATGGAAGTTTTGATTTGGCAGTATGCGAAAAACAAATACGGCCATGTTTCCGCCGAACGCTTCCTCAGCGGCGCAGGTTTGAGCCTGATTTACGAAGCACTCGCCAAACGCGACAAACTGAAAAACTACCGCCTCAAACCGTCCGAAATCACCGAAAAAGCCTTAAGCGGCACATCCCCGCTCTGCCGTCAGACTTTGGACATCTTCTGTGCCATGCTCGGCACGGTTGCCTCCAACCTCGCCCTGACGCTGGGCGCGCGCGGCGGCGTGTATTTGTGCGGCGGCATCATCCCCCGCGTTTTGGAATATTTTAAAACCTCACCTTTCCGCAGCCGCTTTGAAAACAAAGGCCGTTTCGAAGCCTATCTCGCCGCGATTCCCGTCTATGTCGTCTTAAGCGAATTTCCGGGCATCACCGGCGCAGCGGCGGCACTCGACAACCACTTGAAAAACGTTTAATCACACAAGCCGCCCCGACAAGGGGCGGCACACACCGAAGGGCATATTTATGTTAAGCAAAATCAGCGAATCACTGTCAAACCTGTCGGGCGCAGAACGCAAAGTCGCCGAATGCGCCTTGGCGGAACCCAAATGGTTTGTCCATGCCGCCGTCGCCGAAATCGCCGAGCGCGCATCCGTCAGCCAGCCGACCGTCATCCGTTTTTGCCGCAGCCTGGGCTACAAAGGACTGCCCGAGTTCAAACTCGCCCTGTCCGCCAGCATAGGCCACGAAGGTATGCCCTACGTCCATGAAGAGCTCAACGCCGACGACGACATGAGCATCGTTGTCGAAAAAGTATTGGGCAACGCCGCCGCCTCCATTTTGGGCGAACGCCGCTTCCTGAAAGAGTCCGAACTGGAAAACGCCATCGCCACCCTGATGCACGCGCGCCGTGTCGAATTCTACGGCGTCGGCAACTCCGGCATCGTCGCCCAAGATGCGCAACACAAATTCTTCCGCTTCGGCATTTCCACCGTCGCCTACGTCGATACCCACACCCAACTGATGGCAGCCTCCGTCCTGTCCGACCAAGACGTCGTCGTCGCCATTTCCAACACCGGCTCGTCCATCGAGCTTTTAGACGCCGTCAGCATCGCCAAAGAAAACGGCGCATCCGTCATCGCCCTGACCCGCAACGACTCCCCGCTGGCGCAACTTGCCGACTGCGTTTTGAGCATCGCCACACAGGAAAACGCCGAACTCTACACCCCCATGGTTTCCCGCCTGCTGCAACTCGCCGTCATCGACATCCTCGCCATCGGACTCGCCCTGCGCCTGGGCGATGCCGCCAGCCTGCAATTGCAAAAAAGCAAAAAAAGCATACACAACAAACACGTCGATTACGATAAAGACTAAACAATATAGTGGATTAAATTTAAATCAGGACAAGGCGACGAAGCCGCAGACAGTACAGATAGTACGACAAGGCGAGGCAACGCCGTACTGGTTTAAAATTAAGCCACTATACATTTTCAGACGACCCGACATATCCCAAGGTCGTCTGAAAATACCGGCCAAAAAATCAGTGCCGCCGTTTTCCCTCAATGTTGACACCTAACCCAAATAACGGCAGACCCCGCATTCACACCCAACCCTAAAAACGGAAACCCACCCGTTCCCGTTTCAGACGACCTCGCGGCCGTTTTCCCACAAAACCGTCCAACCTCAGGAGCATCCGATGAAACACCTTCACGACTTACCGGCTTGGTCAAAATTATGGATACATTTTGACGAAACCAAAGAACAACACATGCGCGAAATGTTCGATCAAGACCCGCAGCGTGCCGAACGCTACTGGCTGCAAGTCGGCGGACTGACGCTGGATTACTCCAAAAACCGCATCAACGACGAAACCATGGCACTGTTGTTCGAGCTTGCCCGTGAAGCCGGCGTACCCGAACGCATGCAGCAGATGTTCCGTGGCGAAAAAATCAACACCACCGAAAACCGCGCCGTCCTCCACGTCGCCCTGCGCAACCGCACCAACTCCCCCATCGTCGTTGACGGCGAAGACGTCATGCCCAAAGTCAACCACGTCCTCCAACGCATGGGCGAATTTGCACACGAAGTCCGCAGCGGCAGCTGGTTAGGCTATACCAACCAAGTCATCACCGACATCGTCAACATCGGCATCGGCGGCTCCGACCTCGGCCCGCTGATGATGTGTACCGCGCTCAAACCCTTCGGACACCCCCGCCTCAACATGCACTTCGTCTCCAACGTGGACGGCTCCCAACTGCGCGACGTATTGTCCAAAGTCCACCCCGAGACCACCCTCTTCATCATCGCCTCCAAAACCTTCACCACCCAAGAAACCCTCACCAACGCCCTGACCGCGCGCAAATGGTTCCTTGACCATGCAGGCGACGAAGCCGCCGTCGCCAAACACTTCGTCGCCGTCTCCACCAACCAAAAAGCCGTTGCCGAGTTCGGCATCGACACCGCCAACATGTTCGAATTTTGGGACTGGGTCGGCGGACGATACAGCCTATGGTCAGCCATCGGCCTGCCCATCATGCTCTATTTGGGCGAAGAAAACTTCATCGAAATGCTCAACGGCGCGCACCTGATGGACCAACACTTCATCAACACCCCGCTCGAGCGCAACATGCCCGTCATCCTTGCCCTCATCGGCATCTGGTACATCAACTACTACGGCGGCGGCAGCCACGTCATCGCCCCCTACGACCAACACCTCCACCGCCTGCCCAAATTCATCCAGCAGCTCGACATGGAGAGCAACGGCAAACAAGTTACCCTCGACGGCAAAGCAGTCGGCTACGAAACCTCCCCGATTATTTGGGGTGAAACCGGCATCAACGGTCAGCACGCCTTCTTCCAACTGCTGCACCAAGGCACCCACATCACCCCGATCGACCTCATCGCCTCGCTTGAAAAACGCAGCAACCTGCGCGGCCACCACGAAATCCTGCTCGCCAACGTCTTCGCCCAAGCCGAAGCCTTCATGCGCGGCAAAACCCCCGACGAAGTCCGCGCCGAACTCAAAGCCCAAGGCATGGAAGCAGAGCGCATCGAAGAGCTGGTTCCGCACAAAACCTTCTCCGGCAACCGCCCGACCAACCTCATCCTCATGGACAAAATCAACCCCCGCAACATGGGCAGCCTGATTGCCATGTACGAACACAAAACCTTCGTCCAAGGCATCATCTGGGGCATCAACAGCTTCGACCAATGGGGTGTCGAACTCGGCAAACAGCTCGCCAAAACCATCCTCGCCGAGCTGACCGGCGAAACCGGCGTACAAAAACACGACAGCTCCACC
Source organism: Neisseria sicca VK64 (assembly GCF_000260655.1). Classification (GTDB taxonomy): domain Bacteria; phylum Pseudomonadota; class Gammaproteobacteria; order Burkholderiales; family Neisseriaceae; genus Neisseria; species Neisseria sicca_B. Next base: position 11,716 of record NZ_AJMT01000186.1, on the reverse strand, counting down.
ACCCGCCTGATCAATCTTTATCTGAACGCCAACAAATAAAGACAGCCCCATCAGGACAAAAGGTCGTCTGAAAACCCAGATTCAAGGTTTTCAGACGACCTTTTTGTCTGACAGAGTTGATAAATATAGCAGGAATTCAAATAAGGAATAACGGCAGCATGGCGGTTTGCCATTGAAGCTGCCATGCATTTATGGATAGTAACATTCCTTCCGTTTTATAAATTTTCAACGGGGTGTCCATAAAAATACTTCATACCCTCTATCCAGTTTTTTTCGGCTAACCGATCAATATAGCCAATCATCAAATCAAGCTCATTTCTCGAGATGACCGCATCAGTATCAACCGGAATTTTTTCGCCCGTAAAGATAGATAAAAGAGAAGATTGGACATAGAGATTATATTTTTCCCTCTTTTGTGCGGCAACATATAGAGCAGTCATAATTTCTTGCGTCAATAAACCGGGGAAGGCGGGAGAGGCCTTATAGTAATAACAATCTGAATCTATGGTTTTTATCTTATCCAGATATAAATTTCCTACATCATCCAAGGTTGCGTTTTCCGATAATGTTGAATGATAGTTGAGGAAAATATCCAACGCATCTTTTATCGCTATTTCTAAATTACTGTCAAAGCCATCCCATTGCCCCCACAACGCTAAAAGATATGGAATGACTTGGTATGACATTGTTGCCGTTGCGCCGACAACGAAGGTAAAGGCACCAAATGACGATGCGGAATCCAAAAAACGCAAATTCCCAATGTTTTGCAAATCATCGTGTGTACACACCGAACAAAACAGCCTAATACACAAATTTAATACCGTTTTATCTTTTGTTTGGTTCATCAGGTCGACTAAAAGGTTTTTGACGGAAAAGTCTCCTTTTTTCATGATTTCGACAATGAGCAATATACGTTCGCGTTCTTCCTGAACCGAAAGCAAGCTGCTCTTTAGTTCATCCAAACTCATCTGATTGACTTTGCCATACCAAATTCCGGGCAGTAATACTTCAATCATGTACCAAGTTCCTATCTTAAACTTTGCTGTCAAAATGCAAAGGTCGTCTGAAAAAGCCCGTATCCGGGGTTTTCAGACGACCTTTCCCTTATTCTTCTTTGTTTGCCGCCTCAAGGCAGGGCAATGAATTTAATCAGCACTTCTTTGAAAATAAAGCCGAATACGCCCAAGCCCAATACCAGGAACAAAATCGCGATGCCGAATTTGCCCGCCTTGGATTCTTTGCCCAAGTTCCAGACGATAAAGCCCAAGAAAATAACCAGTCCGGTCAGACAGATTTTCATCGCCCAATCGGAAAATTCCGCTTCACTCATAATTGATTTCCTTATTTGATGTTGTGTGTATTTTAATGTTTTCAGACGACCTTTGAAACGCCAAGAGGTCGTCTGAAATGTAATGGTTCAGCAAATGCCGTCTGTCGGGCGTTTGGCTTAACGCGCCAACGCCTGTTTCAAATCGTCAATCAAATCATCGACGTATTCCAAACCGACGGACAGGCGCACCAGTCCGGGGCGGATATTGGCGGCGAGTTTTTCTTCGGGCTGCATCCTGCCGTGTGTGGTTGTCCACGGGTGGGTAATGGTCGAGCGCACGTCGCCGAGGTTGGCGGTACGGGAGAAGAGTTCGACGCTGTCGACGATTTTCCACGCGGCGTCAGTGTCGGCGACTTCAAAGCCGATGACGATGCCGCCGCCGTTTTGCTGTTTGCGGATAAGCTCCGCCTGCGGATGATCGGGCAATCCGGTGTAGTAAACGGCTTGAACCTGCGGCTGCGCTTGCAGCCATTGGGCGATTTTCAGGGCGTTGTCGAACTGTTTTTCCATACGCAGCGACAGTGTTTCCACGCCGCTCAACAATTGCCATGCATTAAACGGCGACATTGCCAGCCCGCAAGAGTTGCAGTAAACGGCGACCTGCGTCATCAATTCTTCCGAACCCGCCAACACGCCGCCCATCACGCGTCCGTGTCCGTCGATGGCTTTGGTTGCGGAGGAAACGGAAATATCGGCGCCGTGTTTCAAAGGCTGCGAGCCGACGGGCGACAGCAGACTGTTGTCCACCACCAAAAGCGCGCCGATGCTGTGCGCCAATTCTGCCAAGGCTTCCAAGTCGGCCACTTCGCCCAAGGGGTTGGACGGGGTTTCCAAAAACAGCAGTTTGGTGTTGGCTTTGACGGCGGCTTTCCATTCGTCCACATCGGTCGGCGACACATGGCTCACTTCGATGCCGAATTTGGTGACGATGTTGTTGATAAAGCCGACGGTCGTGCCGAACAGGCTGCGGCTGGAAATCACATGATCGCCCGCCTGCAGGAAGGTGAAAAACGCCGCCTGAATCGCGGACATACCGGTCGAAGTGGCGACCGCGCGTTCTGCGCCTTCTAAGGCGGCGATGCGTTTTTCAAAGGCGGCTGTGGTCGGATTGGCAGTACGGGTATAAGTGAACCCTTTGATTTTTTTGGAAAACAAATCGGCGGCGTGTTGGGCGTTGTCCCACATGAAGCTGCTGGTGAGGAACAATGCCTGATTGTGTTCGCGGTATTCGGTTTGCTCTTTGCCGCCGCGTATGGCGAGCGTCTGTGGGTGGAGTTTTTTACTCATTTGTTTTCCAATCTTGTTCAGCAGGTTTGTTTGATGTCTTATAGTGGATTAACTTTAAACCAGGACGGCGTTACCTCGCCTTAGCTCAAAGAGAACGATTCTCTAAGGTGCTGAAGCACCAAGTGAATCGGTTCCGTACTATCTGTACTGTCTGCGGCTTCGTCGCCTTGTCCTGATTTAGTTAATCCACTATAAATAAGAGAAGCCATAGGTTAACTTGTTAACATTTTGCGCTTATTTGCGCCGTCTTTCAAGTTTGGCGGCGAATGGCAAAAGGTCGTCTGAAAACGTTTTTCAGACGACCTTTTGCAATCGTTCCAAGCTTTATTGATAGACCCGCCCGTCGTGTTCCAGCCAGCCGTCGGCATGGCGGCCTGCGGGGTCGTGGTGCGTCCAATGGAGGACGCCGCCCTGTTCCGACCATTCGTATTCGCCGTAGAAGCCGACTTTATCGCCTTTTTTCAAGCCTTTGATTTTGTCGGCGAGATCGATGTTGTGCGCCACTAAAAGCGTTTGCCCGCTGGACAGTTTCAAGATAAAACGCTGATGGCGCGTGCCTTGGTTGTCATCGGGCAGCGTTTTGAGAACCGTGCCTGCGCCTTTCACCTGAATATCACTTTTTTGGTTTTCAAAGGCTTGCTGCAATATTTGTTCCGCGCTGCCCTGCCCTGCTTGGCGGTCGGATTTCGGCTGCTTGGGTTGCGACTTTTTGGATTCAGACTGTTCGGATTGGCGTTTTTCCGCCTGGGTTTGGGGCTGCGTTTGGGTTGGTACGGCATCCGCCGCCTGACCTTGCCGCCCCTGCTGCATTTTTTGATAACCGACTACCACGGCGGCAACAATCAATATCCAAATCCATTTGTTTTTGTTCATAAAATCCACGCCCAAAAAAATGCCCGACGGTTCATCGGGCATAAATTATTTGAAAGGAGTTAAATCACGATAACGTGAGCCGCCATTATATACAAAACCGGCGGAAAAATCAGCATTTTCAGTCCGATACCTGAAGCGGCGGCTGCGTTATCACGCTTTTTTGTTCCCCTGACTGTATTTCATTTCGTATTTGATGTCGTTCAGGATTTTTTTCACGTTGTAATCCAAAAGCTGTTCCACCAAATCGGGCGCCTGTTCGCTGAGGGTTTGTTGGAGCTGGTAGGTAAACAGCGCCATTTGTTTCTGCACGGCGGTGCGTATCATGCCGTTGACGGCATCGGCGACGTGCGGGCGCAGGCGTTTGATTAAACGCTCGCTCAGGTCTTGCTCGGAAATGCAGAACACTTCCCTGCGGTTGATGACCTGCGGGTTTAATACGTTGATATGGACGGTAATCGGCGGCGTTTCTTCTTTGGGGTCGTCTGAAACCTGCTCTTGCGCCTGCGGATTTTCGTTTTCAGACGACGTTGCCTCTGCTTTTGCAGGCGCGTCAAATTCGACTGTTTTACGTTTCGGATTCAGCCAAACCGTGCGCGTGGACTCGATTTGCCTGTCGGACGCGCTCATTTGCAGCGAAGACTGCGCGTTCAGCCAGTTTTCCTGCAAAATCACCATCGCATCGGTCTCCGCCGTTTCAGCGGCTTCTTCCTCCAGCATGGCGTTGTGTTCCTCCTGCCATTTGCGTAGATATTCCGTCAACACGGCATCGCGGTTGGCATCGTCGAGCTTGACCGACTTGGCTTTGGGCCTCTGCTCGAAGGCGGGCTCTTGAGATTCGCGCACCAAAGGCGCGTGTGTGTAAGGTGCATTCAATTGGCGGGTTTGCCGCAGCTTTTCCAAGCGGCTTTCCCAATCCAGGCTTTCATCCGTTTGTTGTGGCGTATCGGGACGATTCGTATCCATTTTTAGCTTTCGTTCTTCCGTTGTGTCATTTCATTTCACGCGCATAGCGAATGCCGTGATTTGCTATAATGCGGTATTTTAACAGATTCCCAGGAACACATCATGAGCAGCATCGAACAACGCCTCGAATATTTGGAAGAAGCCAACGATGTTTTGCGTATGCAGAACCACGTCCTCGCCACCGCCCTCAAAGGCCTGATCCGTTCGCTGCCGTCCGACATGGCAAACGAAGCCGTCGAGTCCATCCAGCTTGCCTTTGAAGACGCGCTCGCCGAATTGAACTACGAAGACAGCCCGCATACCGACCTCTTCCATGACGTAACCTACGCTTTTTTCCGCGAAAAAGACCACTAACGCGTAGCGACTTCCCCAAACCGTGTTAAACTATCCGTTTATTTATTAATATCCGTAAAGAAGGAACCTCCCCATGAACATGAAAAAATGGATTGCAGCCGCCCTCGCCTGCTCCGCGCTGGCACTCTCCGCCTGCGGCGGCCAAAGCAAAGACGCTTCCTCGTCAGCCCCTAAAGCCGACAAAGTGTACCGCGTCGCCGCCAACGCCGAATTCGCCCCTTTCGAATCATTGGATTCCGCCGGCAACGTTGAAGGTTTCGACGTCGATTTGATGAACGCGATGGCAAAAGCCGGCGGATTCAAAGTCGAATTCAAACACCAGCCTTGGGACAGCCTCTTCCCCGCACTCAAAAACGGTGATACGGATATCGTCATCTCCGGCGTAACCATTACCGACGAGCGCAAGCAGTCCATGGATTTCACCGACCCTTATTTTGAAATTACCCAAGTCGTCCTCGTTCCCAAAGGTAAAAAAGTCGCCTCTTCAGACGACCTCAAAAACATGGCGAAAGTCGGCGTCGTTACCGGACAAACCGGCGACTTCTCCGTTTCCAAACTCTTGGGCAACGACAATCCTAAAATCGCCCGCTTCGAGAGCGTTCCCTTGGTCATCAAAGAGCTGGAAAACGGCGGCGTGGATGCCGTGGTCAGTGACAGTGCGGTCATCGCCAACTATGTGAAAAACAACCCGACCAAAAGCATGGACTTCATCACCCTGCCTGATTTCACGATTGAAAACTACGGCATAGCCGCACGCAAAGGCGACGAAGCGACCGTCAAAATGCTGAACGAAGCGCTGAAAAAAGTACGCGACAGTGGCGAATACGACAAAATCCACGCCAAATACTTCGCCAAAGAAGGCGATAAAGCGGCAGCCGCCAGCCAAGCAGCCAGCCAACCTGAAGCAGCCAAATAATCTGTTTCAACGTTCTTAAGCAATAAGAAAGGTCGTCTGAAAGCCTGTATCGCGGGTTTCAGACGACCTTTTATAGTGGATTAAATTTAAACCAGTACGGCGTTGCCTCGCCTTAGCTCAAAGAGAACGATTCTCTAAGGTGCTGAAGCACCAAGTGAATCGGTTCCGTACTATCTGTACTGTCTGCGGCTTCGTCGCCTTGTCCTGATTTAGTTAATCCACTATATGTCGGATTCCGTTCCGAAGGCAGTATTGGGAGGCTTGGCCCTACCCTCGTTATCCGATAGCCAAGTCTTTCCGAACCAAGCCGCCGCAGAAATTCAAACACACAGAAAGTCCCTTATGTCCCAATCCACACCCGCCCCACTGGGCGAAAAGCAAATGGCGGTTTTGATGGCGATGTTGGTTGCCCTGATGCCGTTTTCGGTTGATGCCTACCTGCCCGCCATTCCAGAAATGGCGCAGTCGTTGAGTACGGATATCCACCGCATTGAGCAGAGTTTGGTTTTGTTTATGTTCGGCGTGGCGTTCGGTCAGATTGCCGGTGGTGCGGTTTCGGACATCAAGGGACGCAGACCTGTGGCTTTGTTCGGTTTGAGCATTTATTTTGCGGCCGTTGTCGCGCTGACGATGGTGCAGTCGGTGGACGGGCTGTTGAACCTGCGCGCCGTACAGGCGTTCGGGGCGGGGATGACGGTGGTCATCGTCGGAGCGATGGTGCGCGATTATTATTCGGGCAGGCAGGCGGCGCAGATGTTTGCCTTAATCGGCATTATCCTGATGGTCGTACCGCTGATTGCGCCTATGTTCGGCTCGATGTTGCAGGATTTGGGCGGCTGGCGTTTTATTTTCGGCTTTTTAGCAGCGTATTCGTTTGTTTTGTTCATCTTGGTGTTTACTTTCCTGCCGCGTCCGAAGCAGACGGGTAAAATCAGGATGGACATTTTCGGACTGGTGGCGGGCAGGTTTGCCAGAGTGCTGAAAACGCGGGCGGCGATGGGCTATCTGTTTTTTCAGGCATTCAGCTTTGCGTCGATGTTTGCATTTTTGACGGAATCGTCTTTTGTTTACCAAAAACTGTACCATGTGACGCCGCACCAATATTCTTGGGCCTTTGCGCTGAACGTCCTTACGATGGCTTCGTTCAACCGCATCACGGCATGGCGGCTGAAAACGGGGGCGCACCCGCAAAGTATTTTGAAATGGGGCATTATCGTGCAGTTTGTGGCAAACCTGACGATGGTGCTGTTGGTCGTATCGATGGGGCTGCCACCGATGTGGGCTTTGGTGCCATGCGTAATGTTTTCGGTAGGCACGCAAGGCTTGGTCGGCGCAAACACACAAGCTTGCTTTATGGCTTATTTCAAGCAGGAAAGCGCCAGCGCAAATGGGGTATTGGGCGCGTTCCAATCCATCATCGGCGCAAGCGTGGGGCTGTTGGCGACGCGGCTGCACAATGGTTCTGCGTTGGTGATGGCGGGCATGATGCTGGCTTCGACGGCGTGCGGGATTGTGTTGCTTTGGCTCTGCTCGCATCAGGCTTGGAAAGAAAACGATAAAAGCGAATATGTGTGAATATAGTGGATTAACTTTAAACCAGTACGGCGTTGCCTCGCCTTGCCGTACTATCTGTACTGTCTGCGGCTTCGTCGCCTTGTCCTGATTTAAATTTAATCCACTATAATAAATAACAAAAGGTCGTCTGAAACCTTGAAATCGGGTTTCAGACGACCTTTTTACATCAGCCTATTGCTTATGGCACGACATCGCAAGACTTCGCTTTTTCGTGCTTAGGCGCGTTGACGAAATCTTTGCAGTCCGCCAGCAGCTTGGGCAAAAGCGGTTGGAACACGGGATGGCTGCGCAGCTTGCCCGCGTAAAACGACATCATGTACGGATAATAATACTGCATCGCCTGCATCCATTTCGCACCCTCTTCCTTCTTGCCTTGCCGGTAGAGGTACAGCGCCACCTGATAAGCGTTGGAATACGGGCGGTAAGACAAGGAATCAATCGCCGCCTTCTCCGCCCAAGGTTTGACCTGCATATCGGTCGGCTCGGCACGGCGGGTCAGGCTGAGGTCGGCATAATAAGCCAGCATCGGGCTGGTTTCGGAAATATGGCGCAAACCGTTAATCTTCCGCCCCGCCATCTCCGTACTTTCATTTTTCGGAATCCGGCTGTAATCGACCAAATCGGTATACGTCCAGCCCATATGCAGCAGCCCGCCGATAATCAGCAACGTAGCAAGCCCGCCCGCCCAATTGCGACCGCGCATCCAAGCGAGGTCGTCTGAAACGTCTTCATAACGTGCCGGCGCGAGTGCGAACATCAACACAAACGGCGTCAGGAAATAGATATACCACAATGGGTACTCCAACATACTGTGGCACATACTGACGGCAACCATAGACAGCAGCAGCAGCGAAGCCGGATGGTAAGGACGCACCAGCATCCGCCACAGCCCCGCAAGCATCGTCAGGGCAACCAATACCGTACCGACCAGCCCGACTTCGGAGAGCAGTTGTAAAACAATATTGTGCGAATGGGTAAACAACACGCCTAAGATATTATTCGGGAAATACTGCTGCTCCGCATTAATCCAGAAAGTCTGTTGGGCAAAGCTGTTCCAACCGTGTCCGAACCAAGGTGCGGACAAAAAGGCAGTCCAGGCCTTACGCCATTCAATCTGACGCATCGAGCCTTCAAAACCGCTGTTTCCGGCGCGTTCAACCGCCGTTTCATATTGACCGTTGCCCAGCAGCTCCAAAATCGAACCCATCGCAAATTGAAATACCGCCACCAGCGCGACCGTCAGGAAAAATATCCGCACCAGCCTCGCAGAATCCCGTCCCGCACGCCAACGCCACACGGGCAAAATCAACGCCACGCCGGCCACATAGCCCAGAATCGTGCGCGAGTTGACCAAGCCCAAGACAGCCGTCATCAGGAAAACCAACAAAAATCCCAGCCAGCCCGGCATTTTGCGGGTTGACCACAAATAAGCCGCCGCCAAAACACCCCACATCAAATAATGCCCGAGGTGGTTGCGCTGCCCAAGCTGACCGCTGACCTCTTTTCCGCTATACACAATCATGCTGCGCAGGAAACCAAGATCGTACCAGCCCTTAAACTGTATAAACGCAATCGCAGCCTGCAGCAACGTACCAAACAGCAGCGACCACGCAAACACCGTCACAATGCGTTCCTGCCCGTAAGCCGCCACCCAACCACGGCAAGCCCATACCGCCAACGCCAGAATGATAAACGTCCACATCACCATATCGTTCATGCCGACGTAAATCAAATCCATCATCCGCGCCTGAAGCCACCAAAATACCGCCAAAACCAGCAAACCGACGGCCGCCTTAGGCAGGCGCACGCTCAACAAACCCTTATACGCCGTCACCAACACCAGCATCAACGCACCCAGCAGCGAAGCCGCTTCCAGATAAAAACTTGACAACGGACCCACGCGGTAGAAGGACAAAAACGGCGCGGCGCATATCCACAAGAAACAGCACCACAAAGGCAACAAACGTCTGTCCCATTCACTCTTAAGGTCGTCTGAAAAACGCATAAACATTATTTTCCCGCCTTTCTCTGCTGCTTCACAAAAGCCAGGCATGCAACAAAAAACACCAAACACGCCGTCAACGATAAAGCGGCACACACCACCTCGGCAGCACCCGCATTAAACAAACGCATCACCGCCTCGGCAAAATAAATCAAAATCAACATAGAACTATACTGGTAAGTATAAACTTTACCCTTCAAAATACCCGACAACGGCAGGCACAAAGGCAAAGCCTTCAGCGCCAGCCACGAACCGCCGCTGCGCAAAGGCGCAATCCACAGCTCCCACGATAAAGAAAGGACAATCAAAAAAATCAAGCTGCCGCAAGCAGCCAGATAAGGCAAAGAAGATTTATGAGAAGAAGTATTCACGGATAAAGTTCAACAGGCATCGCGCCGAGTGTAAAATGCAGGATTATACCGAAAACCGAAACAGCCGTTGCAGCCCGACCGTTTCAGACGACCCCGGGCTACCGTCAGCATCCGTCGTATTGCTTTTCAAACTGCCCGACGAATCAAAAAGATATCCCGTCAGGCAGCCGAACATCCCGAAAAAATCCCCAAACAGGTTGAACCTTCACGCCTGCCCATAATCCTACTGATTTATTCTTTTGGTTCTCTATGAAAACAAACCATACCCTATCTTTCAAAACCGCAATTCTCCGTTTGTCCGCATTAGGCTTGGCATTCACGCTTGCCGCGTGTGCCGGCGGCCCATCCACCGGCCCCGTACCCGACGGCTACTACCGCGTCAAACCGGGCGACACCCTCAGCCAAATCGCCAAACGCTACGGACAAAACGTCAACACCTTGGCATCATGGAACAATCTGAACAACGCCTCACAAATCGAAGTCGGACAAGTCTTGCGCGTCCGTAAAAACGCCGCCAACCGCCCCCGTTCCGGCAGTACCGACATCAGCAGCGCCAGAACCGTCGCCCCCGTCAACCGCCTAACCCTGCAATGGCCGGTCGACAACGGCAAAAATTCCATCATCCGCAGCTACGACAACGCGACCAACAAAGGCATCGACATCGGCGGCACACTTGGACAAAGCGTCAAATCCGCAGCAGCCGGAACCGTCCTCTACGTCGGCGAAGAAGTGCGCGGCTACGGCAAACTGATTCTCATCAGCCACAGCGACTTCTCCATCACCGCCTACGCACACAACGACACCATTCTGGTTCAAAAAGACCAAAAAGTCGCAGCAGGCCAGCCGATTGCCACCATGGGCAATAGCGACACAGACGGCGTCAAACTGCATTTCGAAGTCCGCATGAACGGCAAAGCCGTCGACCCCATGCAGTACCTGCCCGGCTGATCCACATCCTAATAAAACCCAAACCAAGCCGCAGCCCGATTCCGACAAACGGATTACAGGTCGTCTGAAATGCGAAAACGCTTCTGTTTTAAGAGACAGAAGCGTTTTTTACAATTTGGCATTCTCGAGGAGATGCTGATGTGCCTAATGGCTACGCCTTGCCCAATCCCCCTTACTAACCTTTACAGGGAAGATATCCTCAAAACTCAAAACATATAGTGGATTAACTTTAAACCAGTACGGCGTTGCCTCGCCTTGGCTCAAAGAGAACGATTCTCTAAGGTGCTGAAGCACCAAGTGAATCGGTTCCGTACTATCCGTACTGTCTGCGGCTTCGTCGCCTTGTCCTGATTTGAATTTAATCCACTATAAAAACAACAAGGTCGTCTGAAACATGATCCAACATTTTCAGACGACCTTTTCGGATTTATCTATTTCAAAACAACATACACAGCAGCAAGATGATTTTGTTCCCTTACCCTGCAAGACAATAAACGGATTTGCGTCCCGTCAATGCAGATAATACTACGACCGATTACAATGACTCGGAATTTTCCGGATTTCCGATATTCAAGTTGTCCATTTCTTCTTGATGCGTAGCAAACCATTCTCCGACGACTTGGTTAACTTCTTCTATGCCTTGCTTTTTAAGGCTGGAAAACAGTTGTACGCTGATGCGTTGACGGGTCATATAGGGCTTGAGCGATTTTTTGACTGCGCCTAAAGTTTTGATTTGCTCGTTTTTCGACAGCTTGTCGGCTTTCGACAACAAAATATGCACAGGACGGCCGGTGATGTGGAAAAAGTCCAGCATCCGCAAATCCAGCTCTTTCAATGGGTGGCGTGCATCCATAATCAACACCAAGCCGATGAGCTGACGCCGTTGTTGGAGGTAGTCGCCCAAGAGTTTGACCCAATGCGTGCGGATGGCTTCGGGAACTTGTGCATAGCCGTAACCCGGCAAATCGACCATAAAGCTGCCGTTGCTCAATTCGAAAAAATTGATGTGTTGTGTTCGTCCCGGCGTTTTGGAAACGTAAGCGAGCCGGACATGGTTGGTCAGGGTATTGATCGCGCTGGATTTACCTGCGTTGCTT
>NZ_AJMT01000185.1:0-14813 GCF_000260655.1 Neisseria sicca VK64 | reverse complement strand
ATATTTATTTTTGGTTAAGATGTATAGTGGGTTAACTTTAAACCAGTACGGCGTTGCCTCGCCTTGTCCTGATTTAAAGTTAATCCACTATATTTGGAATCAATCGGCGCGAGCGGTATGATGTTGTCCGCCAAATTGTCTGTGGTTACGTTGTTTTGTCCCGATGGATATTCGATTTGCGATTAGGCTGGTGTGTCAGAGGGAATTTGTCCTCAAACAAAAAAAGGTCGTCTGAAACTTTTCAGACGACCTTTTTTCAACAACATTTTAGCGGATGTTGACGTACGCGCCTGAGTGCAGGTCGCGCAGCAGGTTTGCTGTGGCTTGTTGGGCTTTTTGTCCGGACATGTATTGGCGTACGGCGTTGCGTTGGCGCTCTTCGGGCGTACCGGCGTCACGGACGTCGTTCAGCTTGATGATGTGCCAGCCAAATTGTGTGCGTACGGGCGGGCTGATTTGACCGGGTTTGAGCTTGTGGACGGCTTCTTCAAACGGCGCAACCATCATGCCGTCGGCGAACCAACCCAAATCACCGCCGCTGTTCGCGCTGCCGTCTTGCGAATATTGGCGCGCCAAACCGGCGAAGTCTGCGCCGCTACGGGCTTGTGCATAGATTTTGCGGATGGTACTTTCCGCGCCTGCCGCCGCGTTGTCGTTGTCGGCTTTAATCAGGATGTGCTGCGCGCTGTATTGGCGCATCGGTTCGCCTTCGGGCAGGGCGACACCTTGTTGGCGCGCGCGCTCGATGAAACTGTTGACTTCTGCATCGCTGACGCGGCTGTTTTGCATCACGGCCTGCTGGCGCACTTTTTCCATAATGATGGTGTCGGCGATTTCGCGGCGGGTCTGTGCGGACGGATTTTTCAGCGACGGCGTTTGGGCGATGACGGCATCGATTTCGGCATCGGTCGCTTGAATGTTGCGGCGTTTGCCCGCTTGAACAATCAGGGATTGGTTGACCAGTTGCGCCAGGACCTGCTGGCGGAGTTCGTCTTCGCTGATTTGCGTGCCTTTGGGAAGGTGTTGGCGCGCTTCGGCAATGGCATGTGCCAGCTGGCGCTGGGTAATGACTTCGTTGTCGGCAATGGCGGCGATGCCGTCGGAAAGGCGTACGGCGCCCGAATCGGCAGGCGTGGCTGCCGCTGCCTGTTTTGCCGCTTTCTGCGTTTTGACCGGCTTGCCTTTGGATGCGGCTTTGGGCGCGGCGTGTGCGTTCAATGCCAGACCGAGTGCGGCGGCAAGAATCAGGGGTTTGACGTTCATGGGGTAACTACCTCGTTGGTTTTGCTGTAGCCGGGAATGGCCAAGCGCAGTTTTTCAAATGGGTTGTTGCCGAGATTGCTCAGGTCTTTGAGTTGGAGATTGAAGAATACGGCGTTTTTGCGGCTGTTTTCGCCGGTCACGTAGCGTTGTCCGACGAGGCTCGCGCTCCAGCAGCCGCAATCGCTTTTGTATTCCGCGCCAACCAAGATTTCAAGCGGTTTCTTGGCTTGGATTTCGTAGTTGTAACGTGCGACGGCGTAAAGGTTTTTACGGATGGGCCATTGCGCCGCCAAATCGATTTGGCGGATTTTGTCGTAGAAATAGTTGCCGTCCGATTGCAGGTAAATGCGTTCGTTGCGGCCGTATTTGTAACGCGCGCTCAATACTTTGCCCGGCTCGGGATTGTAGCGGACGGTCGCGGCGTAGCTTTCGGCGCGGCTTTCATTTTGGTTGTAGTGGATATCGAAGCCGGCATGGATGCTGTCGCTCAGTTTGCCGTGCGCGAAGCCGACCCAGTCGGATTGGCTGCGCTCATAACGGCCGACGCTGCCGTCCAGCAATACGTTGTCGTTTTTGAAATAAAACTTCTGTCCGATGCCGGCACGGAACAGCTCGGCACCGTTGTTCGGATTGAGGAATCGGGTTTGCGCGGCGGCGGTCAGGCTGTTGGCGGAGTTGATGCGATCGTTGCCGACGTACAGGTTTTCACGGAAAAGCTGGTTGTAAGAGAAGCTGTTTTCCGAGGTGTCGAAATTGGGTAAGTCGTTTTGGGACTTGGTCGGGATGTAGTTGTAGAACAGGCGCGGTTCGAGGGTTTGCAGATAGGCTTTGCCGAACACATTGGCGTTGCGCTCGAAGGTCATGCCGGTATCGACGTTGAATATCGGCAATACGCGGCTGACGCGGCGGCTGGATTGGTTGCCGAACGAGCCTAAGTCGTAATAAGTCGCGTGTACGCCGATTTTCGGACGGATATAGCCCCATTGGTTGTTGAAATCCCAACGCACGCTGGGATACAGCACGGTACGGCTGCCGTCTTGTTTGCTGTCGTGTACGAAACGGGTGAACTGGCTGAATACGTTGATATTCGCCTTGCCTATGGTTTTCTGCCAACGTCCGGTCAGGCGCGGCATGATGGCGTAGGGTTCGTCTTTGTAACCGTTTTGGTTGGCAAGGGTCTGGTATTTCTGTACGTTCAACGCACCGTCAAAAGAGCCGCCCCAGATATTGTCGCCGTAGTTCAGCCACAGTTGGCGGTTGAGGTTGACGTTGCTGGCAATATCCTCGCGTCCGTAGAAATCGCGGTAGTAATTGTCGTCTGAAACCTGATTGAAGTTGATGCCGCCGCTGAGTTTGTCGGTCAGTTGGTGGTTGTGGTCAAACTTGATTTGATAGCGGTTGTTTTCGTGGCGTTTTTTATCGTGCGGCATCCAATCGCCGTCAATGACGCCGTTAAATTTCGGCTCGAGATAGCGGACCTGTCCGCCAAGCTGCACACCGCGCGAGCTGATGATGCCGGGGCGGAAGGTGGCGTCCAAGTTGGGGGCGAGGTTGAAATAATAGGGAAGGGCGAGTTCCAAACCGTCCGAACCGGTTGACAAGGTCGGCACCAACAGACCGCTCTTGCGATGGCCGTTGAGCGGGAAATCTGCCCAAGGCGTATAAAGTACGGGAACACCGCCGAACACCAGCGATGCGTCTTTTGCTACACCTATGCCCGTTTCCTGATCGGTTTCGATGCTTTTCGCTTTGATGAACCAACTCGCATCGCCGGGCGAGCAGGTATTGAATTTGGTATTGATGAGCTTGTACAGCCCTTTGCCTTTCATTTCCGCCTTTTCGCTGACGCTTTGGAGGCGGCGGCCGTCTTTTTCGGCATCGACGCGGACGTATTCGCTCGAGCCGGTATTGTCTTTCAGGTTGTACACCAAAGTATCGCCGCTGACGGTCGAGCCGTCTTGATACAGCGTAAAGCGGTCGCCCGCCCTGACGGTATCGCTGGTTTGGTCGTAATCCGCCCAATCGGCGTTCAACACTTCCTGATTGCGTTCAATGATGACATCGCCTTCGGCGCGGACGGCGACTTTAGACTGTCCGGCAACCTTGTCCGCAATCACGCGGGTGTAATCCTGCGGCAGGGGGTCTTCGCCGCTGCGTTTGATTTCAGGCTGTTTGTTTGCTTCGGAAGCCTGATGCTGGCAAAACAGGCAGGTATCGCCCAAGGACAATTTATCCTGATCGGCAGGACGACGGTTTTCCCCGCTTTGAACCGCAGGCGGGGTGGCCCTTACCGGCTCGTAATCGGCAGGTTGCGGCAAAGATGCATTTTGCGCATATGCCCCTCCCGCGCCGAAGCCGACGCTTAACGCCAAAACCAATGGTTTGAGTGAAAATAAACGAGCCAAAATCGCCCCTTAAATCGGTTTGCCAGTTAGAATAGCGGTTATTTTAACCTGAAAATCCGCGACACCGCTATGCAACGACAAACCGAATTACAAAATTGGCTTCGCGCCGTCTATCCCGAACAAAACTTCGAATTGAGCTTCGCCGCCGCCGATGCCGACTTCCGACGCTACTTCCGCGCTACGTTTGCCGACGGCAAGACCGTCATCTGCATGGACGCGCCGCCCGACAAAATGAGCGTCGCTCCTTACCTAAAAGTGCAAAAACTTTTCAATATGCTTAACGTTCCCCAAGTATTGCACGTCGACGAAGCACAAGGATTTATGGTGCTCAACGACTTGGGCAGCACCACTTTCCTGACCGCCATGCAGCAAGAGCAAGGCACGGATGCACACAAAGCCCTGCTGCTTGAAGCCATAGACGAACTGGTCGAGCTGCAAAAAGCCAGCCGCGCGGGCGAATTGCCCGAATACGACCGCGACATCATGCTGCGCGAAATCAACCTTTTCCCCGAATGGTTCGTCGCCAAAGAGCTCGGACGCGAACTCAACTTCAAACAACGCCAGCTTTGGCAGCAAACCATAGACACCCTGCTGCCGCCGCTGCTTGCCCAGCCGCAGGTGTACGTCCACCGCGACTTCATCGTCCGCAACCTCATGCTCACCATCGGCCGACCCGGCGTACTCGATTTCCAAGACGCACTCTACGGCCCGATTTCCTACGACTTGGTTTCCCTCCTGCGCGACGCCTTCATCGAATGGGAAGAAGAATTCGTCTTGGATTTGGTCATCCGTTACTGGGAAAAAGCCCGCGCCGCCGGATTGCCCGTACCCGCCGCGTTTGACGAGTTTTACCGCTGGTTCGAATGGATGGGCGTACAACGCCATCTGAAAGTCGCCGGCATCTTTGCCCGCCTGTACTACCGCGACGGCAAAGACAAATACCGCCCCGAAATCCCGCGCTTCCTCAACTACCTGCGCCGCACCTCCCGCCGCTACACCGAGCTTGCTCCGTTGTATGCGCTGTTGGTTGAACTGGTCGGCGATGATGAATTGGAAACCGGCTATACGTTTTAGCCTTTTGTAACGGAAACAGCCTGTGTCGCCCAACGGTGCAGGCTGTAAAACCATTCCGTTCAAACATCTTGTCATCCGATCTGTTCCATTTTAAGTGATTTTATTAGATCTGAATGGTATAAAAAATGGGGCAATCGTTTTGGAGAGTATAAGTATTATGGATTTAGAATGAAGTCTTACCTATAATGTTCTTTATTATGGGAGATTAGATTTGTGGATTTAAACTAAAAAAGAAGGATACGTGAATATCCTTCTTTAGGTTAATTAGTAAACACTACTTAACCAATCATTGAACAAGTCATTATTGGCTTGTTCGTGCAATGCTAAGATATGTTCTTCTTCTTGCGTTAAAGGATCATCTAGCATTGACTTTTGTTTGATCACTTGGACCAAATAGTCAAAATCCACATTTCTCACCTCCTTTCCTTTACATTGACCTAAATTAAAATCCTCTACTCCTTTTTACGGGAGTAGAGGATTCTTTTTTAAGTCTGTTTGTAAATTACAAAATTAATTAGGTTTTTCTGCTAAGAAGAAACCAGCTAAAGATACGACTAAGTCTAAGTCGTCTTCCTGTAACTTATCACCTTCTTTTAAGGAAGGGATTTTAGTAATGTACAATGGCATTATTACAGGATTTACTGTTTCGTATAGTGTATTTGGCATTAGACATTCTGAAGGAGTTACTTCTATATCGAAAGTATTGTCTTCTGATTGAGTAATACCATTAGCTATTGCCTCAATACTGTCTACAGGAATAGGTTGTTTATACTGAATACATTTCACTAAAGCTTCGCCATTAAAAACGACATAGAGTGGTTTAGTCGATAGCTCTTCAATCTGTTTTAAAACAGGATGATCTTTATACTTTTCTTTATTACTGGATAACAAAGAAAGAATACCAAATGAATCAACTAAAGGGAATATGTCTTTCATGATTTAGTTACCTTTGAAATGACCCATGATTTCTTTCATGATTCGGTCATTATTGTTGTAGGTGAAGTCGAGTACCTTTTGCAGATTCTCAGCTAGTGTTTCACTTAAAGAATCTTTATGGGTAGCTTCTACTTGATAACGAGGGCCTGCAATGAAATAAGGTACGGCTTCTTTATCTTCGTATACGAAGTGTACACCATGATACTCGATATCAGGATCTGGATTGAACGCTACGTTTTCTACCAATACTTGATGTAGTTTGAAAGGAAAGGCCTATGCCCAAATACTCCGATATCTGCGCCGCCGCCCGTGCCGGCGATTTGGCTGCCGTGCAGGATATAGTTCAAGCTGATCCCCAAGCCGTTTTCACGACAAACAAATACGGCTTCAACGCGCTGCACGAAGCACTTGTTGCCGATAATTGCGGCAATGTCAATTTTGAATTGGTGCGGTTTTTGGTTCATGCTGGCTGCCCGATCAATCAAATCAGCAAAGGCAGCCACCCGCGTTCGCCGCTTTGGATAGCCGCTGAATTCTGCCCCGACACTGAAATCGTACAATTCCTGACCGACAACGGCGCAGATTTAGCCACGCTGGAATCCGACGGTAGGCATGTGGTGGACTGCATTGACAATCTCCAAGAACAAAAAGCTGTTCAACAACTACTCAGCACACTGACGGGACACCCGCTGCCCGAACCACCCCCGCCGCCCAAATATCCCGAACACCGCACCGATACCGCCACATGGCGTAAAACCACAGCTGCAATCAAAAAAGCCTTTGCCCAACTGGAACGCGCAGGCATCATCGCTATACCCAACGCAAGCTATACCGTTGGAGAATGTATTGCCGAATGCTTCGATAAATTGGAACAACAGCCCGACTGCAGCCGTTTCATGGGTTACTGCTTCTATACTGAGCCTAATAAAAATCGGGCAAGGGAATTTGGTTGTCTATACCTGAATTACGGCATGATTGCGGAGGATGAAAGCGGTATTGCTGAATTGGCGGATAACATAGTTTCTTTATTGCAGCAGCAAGGCTTCGATGCGGAATGGAGTGGTAATCCGGATGATTACATCAATGTATGGTTGCAACCGTTTTACGCTGCCCTAGCAAGCTAATCAGTTTCACTATATTTTTTTATTCTCTTAATTGTTCGGGCATTTTGAGTTAGTGATATCAGATAAAAAGGTCGTCTGAAAACCTGATTTCAAGTTTTCAGACGACCTTTTGCATTCATGCCGGTCCAGCCTTAGCGAAAACTAAGCCTCCGCCACGGAATCGCGGCTGAAGGTTTTTTCGCAGTAGTGGCATTTGAGCTTGGTCTGCCCGCTTTGTTTGCGGACGTAGAAGCGGCTTTTCACCGGCTCGCCGTGGCTGGCGCAGTTGGTGTTCGGGCAGCGGAACACTTCGGCGATTTCGTCGGGCAGGGTGAGCAGGCGTTTGTTGATGACTTTGAAGTGGTCGATGGTGTTGACGACGGCTTCGGGGGCGAAGAGGGCGAGGCGGTTGGCGGCGTTGTCGTCCAGCCAGACGCCGGTGATTTTGATGATGTCTTTGCTGCCTTGGGTTTTGCTGGGCAGGTTGAAGCCGACGGTGACGGCGCTGCCGTAGTGCAGCAGTTTGAATTGGCGCAGGATAATCAGGCCTTTGCCTGCGGGGATGTGGTCGATGACGGTGCCTTTTTCGATGGCTTCGACGCTGAGTTTGGGGGTTTCCATATTTGCTCCTTATACTTCTTCGTTCAACACCAGCGATAAAATCGCCATGCGGGCGTAAACGCCGTTGGTTGCCTGCTCGAAATAGTAGGCGTGCGGCGTGGCATCGACGTCGGGGTGGATTTCATCAACGCGCGGCAGGGGGTGCAACACGCGCAGGTTGGGGCGGGCGTTGGCGAGCATGGCGGCGTTGAGGTTGAATTTGCCTTGGATTTTGGCGAACTCTTGTTCGTCGAAGCGTTCGCGCTGGACGCGGGTCATGTACAGGATGTCCGCCCATTCGACGGCGGCTTCGAGGTCGGGCAGGATTTGGTAGCGGCAGCCTGCGGCTTCGAGTTCTTCGGTGATGTATTCGGGCATGGCGAGGCTGGGCGGGGAGACGAAGGCGAATTCGCAGTCCCAGCGTTTGAGGGCTTGGCAGAGGGAGTGGACGGTGCGGCCGTATTTGAGGTCACCCGCCATGGCGATTTTGAGGTTGTTCAGACGGCCTTGGGTTTCATAAATGGTAACGAGGTCGAGCAGGGTTTGGCTGGGGTGTTGGTTGGTGCCGTCGCCGGCGTTGATGACGGGGACTTTGGAAAACTCGGCGGACACGCGCGCGGCGCCGTCTTTGGGGTGGCGTTGGATGATGGCGTCGGTGTAGCTGGAGATGATGCGGGCGGTGTCGGCGAGGGTTTCGCCTTTTTTCGCGCTGGTGTTCGCGCCGTCGGAGAAGCCGATGACTTTGCCGCCCAAGCGTTGTACGGCGGTTTCAAACGACAGGCGCGTGCGGGTGGAGGGTTCGAAAAAGCATGAGCCGATGAGTTTGCCTTCGAGCAGGTCGTCGCGCGGGTCGGCTTTGAGCTTGAGGGCGGTTTGCAGGAGCAGCTCGAGCTGTTCGGTCGTCAGGTCGGAAATGGAGATGACGTGTTGTCGGTAAAGCGGGTTGGGCATTCGGCTTCCTTTCTTCAATTCGGCAAAAACCCCGCTAAGGCGGGGTTTTACGAAACAACGACGGACGCGCCGCGGCGTGCGGTACGGGCAAAACGGGCGGGGCGGGCGTTAAGGCGCATGGGTCGTCTGAAATCGGTTTGAGGTGGCGGTATTATCGCATATTTGACGGGGTGGGGTTTCGGATTTTCGTGAAAAGGGGTCGTCTGAAAAATGGGGTTTCATCCTTTTCAGACGACCTGCTTTATTCGGTTTTGCCTGTCAGGGCTTTCATACAAAGCTGATATTCCGCCTTGCCCGTATCTCGGGCGAAGATGGCGTAGTCGGATTTGGGGACGGCGTTCAAAGCCGATTGCGGGAGGTGGTAGATTTCTTGCGCCACGCGTTCGGTTAATCCTTGAATGAAGGAGCGGCTGTAATCGTTTTTGGCAACAACCATAAAGCGTTCGTTCATTTTTTCGACGGCTTGTCCGATGCCCGTGCCGGACAAACGTTCGCCCATAGCGGTTTGAGCCATCAGTCCGACCAGGGCGCATTGGTCTTGGAAGGATGCTTCTTGCGGTTCGGCGTGTACAACAGAGAATGCGGCGGCGAGCAGGAGGGTTGCGGTATATTTTTGTATGTTCATGGTGGTTTTTTTGGAATAGAGGTTGTTGGAGCAGGCGGAAATTTACATGAAGTATTCTGTGGTGGCAACAACACGAAGCCGGCAGGATTTCAGGCGTGAAAAAGCAAGAAGGCGAAACCGTTTACCGTTTGGGCATTATCCGCGGGCGAAGCGGCGACGAACATCAGACGCAGGTCGTCTGAATTTTACTACCGGAATGATTTAAGGCTATTTGAAATAGTTTCAGACAGCCTTATGTTATTCCCTATGAATTTAAGCAGTTGCCGGAAATTTTGTGAAAACATCATAGGACGTACCGATAATTTGAGAACTTATCTTCCTGTTTAATAGTCTATTTTATTGTCGAGAATACCCCGACAGGATTCTATGATATGCAAAATCAAAATGAAGCATCCGTTAGGTGTGGGTCGTCTGAAATCGCTGTTTCCCGACTTTCTCTGCTGCTTTGGGCGGGAATTGCAGCGGCGGTGTGCTGGACTGTTGCCGATATGCTGCTGGTCGGATTCGTGCAGACGCCGGAACGTTATCCTTTGCTTTCGCAGACGCTGGCGCCGCAGTTGGGCGAGGCAGCGGATTTTGCCGTGCTGATGCAGGCCGGCTCGCCCGAGCGGCTGCTGTGGGGCGTGTTGCCAGCGACGTTTTCTGCGGCGCTGTATCTGGCGGCGGCATTCGGCGTTTACCGGCTGATGCGGCCCGGACGCACGGCCAAGGTCGGTTTTGCAGTGTTGTTTTTCGGATATGCGCTGTCGCCTTTGGGGCATGCCGGTTTTTATTTTACGGGCATGGTTGCCAAGGTGCTGCTGAATGCCGTGCCGGACGATTATCCGCCGCTACTGACGCTGTTCCGCCATTTTTACCGGATGCTGGAGGTGCACTGGATGGCCTCGGTCGGTTCGATTGCGGCGGGATGGCTGCTGTTGCTGGTACAGACGCTGCGCCGTAGGACGCTGCTTCCGCGCGCCACCGCGTGGTGCAATCCGTTGCCGGTAGGAACGGTTATTGCGGTTTCGTGCAGCCTGTTTCCGCAATCGCCCGTTGCCGCCGCGCTTGGCGGGGCGACGTTTAATCTGGCGCAGTTGGTGTTTTTTGTTTGTGCGGCGGCGTGTGTCCGCAGGCGGGGAATGGGGATACATCTGGGCTGAAATAAAACGATGCCGCCTTTGTCGGACGGCAATCATCCGCCTTGGCGTCGATGCTTGTAATACAGGTAATCCGCCGTTTCATCCCAAACTCATCACACATCATATTGCCGCTACGGCTCAAAGGTCGTCTGAAATTTAACGTTCCATTTTCAGACGACCCCTTGTCGTTTTTCAAAAAACAAAAAATCCGACTCCGGCCCCAAGCGCCACGAAGCACGGACAGTAGGGTATAATTGCGAAATATATTCTTTTGTGAAATCAATAAAAAACAAAGACGAAAAGCAGTTTTTGAAAGGTTTCACCCTAATTTCAAACTCTACACAGGAAACCGCCATGTTAGTCTGCAACCCTTACGAAGTCGTGATTCACGGCACAACCAACAAAGGCAAGATTTTCCGTCCCAGCGACTGGGCAGAACGCCTGTGCGGCATATTGTCCTCATTCACCAAAGACAACCGGCTGTCCTACTCCAACTGGGTGCGCCCCATGCTGGTGGACAACGTCCGCTGCGTCGCCGTCGATAAGAAACTCGAAGAAGACAATCCGCAGATGTTCCGTTTCCTGATGGACTTTGCCGCCGACAACGACTTGCGCATCATCGACTGCAAAGAGCTTTTGAAAGAACAGGAAGCCAAGGCGCAAGGCGAACCTGCCGAACGCGTCCCGCTGGCACAAGCCATCGAAGAAAAACACGCCGCCGAAAAAGCGCCGGTCCAAGCCGCCGCTGCCGACTACGTTTTGCGCGAAATCCCGCCCGAAGACACATCCACCGCCTTCGCCGCCCTCAGCGTCCTGCGTTCTTCATTGACCGACATCAGCAAATTCACCGAACAAATCAACACCGTCCAACGCCCCGCCGGCTACCGCCTCTTGGGTATTTTCGAAGAAGGCAAACACAACGCCGTCGCCGTCTGCGGCTTCCGCGAATCCTGCAACCTCGCCAGCGGCCGCCATATCCACATCGACGACATCGTTACCCTGCCGCAAAGCCGCCGCAAAGGTTACGCCTCCCGCCTGTTGGCAGAAGTCCGTAAAATCGGCGCGGAAACAGGCGTGACTAAAATCCACCTCAACGTCCACGTCAATCACGACCGCGTCGATGCGCACCGCCTGTATTTCAAAAACGGCTTCGAAATCTGCGCATACCATTTCCGCTGCGATCCTAAATAAACAAAAAGGTCGTCTGAAAACCAAATACGGTTTCAGACGACCTTTATAAATATAAATTCCAGGTTTCAACTCAATCTGTACTTACTCAATACATTAATTAAGAAGAGCTTTCTTCTTATTTAAATATTTTTTTATTTTCCTGATATTTTTCAATTTAAATTTTGTTTTTACATCAGTACCACCATCATATCCTGAAACGTTTTTACCTAGAATATGATCTACAGATGTAAGTTGCAGTTCACTATTTTCTTCGCCTTTATAAATTTTATATAAATGAATCGTATAATCTTTACCCTCAGGTTGAGGATAACAACAAAATTCCTCTGAAAATAGAGTAATAAGCAATGGGGGATGGCGATTATCCTTATACACGCTCACTGCTTCCAAGTTGATTTTCCTACTTGGACTATTCTCCTTTCTAAAACTTTTTAATTCATATTTTTTTCCATTAACCAATATACTGTTATGGATTATTTCTTCTATTCCATCTGTTCCGTTGATTTCGTCTATTTCTTCATTATGGATGGTAATACAGTGTGATGCCGAAAATAACGCATCATTCGTTTTGAAAAGGCTTAATTTGTAATTCTGATCATCGCATGATTTATCTTCATTTTTAATAGACTGAATTTCCTGTCCGAGGCAAAAACCGGATGAACAAAACAGTATTATAGATATGATAAAAGATCTCATGATGTAACCTTTTAAAAAAGGGGTTTAAGTAAATTGGCAAGCAGGTTGGGCGTAGCTCAATGAAGATTTTAAATTATCAAAAATTTTAGGTTTGATTTCGGCTTAAATTTGTTCAATAAAACAATTCAACCAGCCACTGTATAATTTTTGCATCTATCCGTTGAAGGAGGTTGGGGTGCAGTGGCGCAACAGGACCGCCGTCAGGTCCGCCACTCCAGCCGATATATTCGTCATCGATAGAGGGTCTTGCAAAATTTTCAGGAACCCATTCCGAAACAAATGGGGATGTATCTCGATAATAGTAGAGCAAATTATCCTTTTCATCTGCAATAAAGATTGCTGTCCTAAAACCGCTCCATCCTGTACAGGCAAAAGTTTTTCTATTTTTCAAAATTCTGCGATTATCTGCCAAAATCTTTTTTTCCAATTCTATTTGTTCTAAACGTTCTACTTTATGTTGATATAAATACTCACATTCGGGGTTATCTTTGTAGCGTAATTCTCGGTAAATTGCTTCAGGATTTTGCATGAAATATAGTCCGCAAGAACCTTCTTGATAGTTCACTAAATATTTATTTTGGTAACAATCACTGCTCACGGAAAGATTTTTTATCTCTTCTTCCATCCCCGTTATTCGCCAATACTCAACCAACCCAAATATCAATATAAAGAAACCAAACCATTTCACTATTTTTTTCTTTTTCATAAACGTTGCCTATTATTTCAAAACTACTTCAATTGGAGGGTTACAACGATATTCTTTCAAAGACGAAAATATCAGCAGATCCCCGCCTAGTCTGTTTAAATTTCGCCATTTGTTGAAATGGCTGTTCCTAACAGGGTAGAAACGGTCTTCCGGCTTAGAATCGAAAAGAGGAGGGGGCGCTGCTATATAGCCTGAGGCTACCATCCGGCTATATTGCTTGAGCCTTGCCTCATGTTTTTCATCTATAATCTCATTTTTCGTATCTGAAAGATAATGGCTATAAAACACATCAAATCCTGTATTATTCCAATGTCCTAGGTATTGATCTTCGCCATTATCGTTAAGAAAATCAAATGTGTCTCGGATATATAGATAAACACTTTCTATAATCAATTTATTTCCAGGCATGCGGTATTTTCCGATGGCAGCTGCCAAAGTGCAGCCTGCGACAGTGGCGAAAAATTCGTCTTTCAATACACTTTACAAATATTGAATATCTACGGTTTAATACAAAGTCCATCATATTGTTTAACATCGGAAATTTTCTGATTTTCATCCAGGTAAATTTCCATGGTACAAAAGGTTATATCTTCTTTTAAAAAGATAGCTGTGTCATGTTTTGATATTAAAATAATACCATCTGGCTCAGATGACCAATCGAATGGAAAATAAAAAGTTACATTATTAGTAAAAAAAGGACGCAAGTATTCCTTACTACCATCACTCCTAATTAAGGTAATACTAGTGCGCTTACCTTCATTATAGTAAAAATATGTTACCTTAGGGTGGAGATTTTTATAAAAAAAACATAATAAAAAGATACATAAAACCATTAAAATTTTTTTATTCATAATCTATAACTTATTTTTACTTTCTAAACAAGTATGCCTTTTTCTTGCATCTGGCAATTTATTATCAGGAAGTTTATTCAGCTCATCCAATACATCATTTGCAGTTAGTTTATCAGCAAATTTACCAAATTTCTTATACAAAGAAAAGCCTATATTAATTGCAGTAACATCATCAATCGGATCTCCGGCATCCCCTCCTGAACTATCTATTATCTGTGCCAAATTTGCTCCATTTAATAGCGTTTCCTTTTGAAAACCAACACTTAAACCAACATACCCATAATGTATGTTTGACCAAATATCATATCTGTAATCATAATTTTTATATTTATGCCAATGCTTTTTGAATGTCCGATTTTGTTTAAGTTTATGAGAATAAGCCGAACGCACAACTGCATAACCCTTAAATGTTTCAATGATATATTCTTTATGATCCCACGGTCTCCCCTTAAAAACACGCTCAGTCCATAATGTTTTTGCTATTATTAAATTGCGTGGATCAGGCTGTGTCAATAACCTCACTATAAGAGACGAATTTTTCCACTCGTTGAACCTCTTCGTATACTCCTCTTCAGAAGCGTAATATCTAATATTCTCCGCTATTTTACTCCGAGTGTTCTTTTTGATTTCTCTGACTATATACTCCGCCACCTTTACCGCACCATCGATTTTATGTTCGCAAGGAGTCGTAATTTTCTGCTTGACCAAAAAATTATCTCCTTTGACAAATTTTCCTTTTGTCGTCTTCAATTCATTTCCCATGATTTTCTTCTTCCTTTAGATGTAAGTGAATTTTGGCAATACTGGCTTTTTCGCTGTAAAACACCTGTGTCATTCCATTTTCGTCTGTAACACCTTCCAGCTTTTGATAATCGGATAAATAAACCGTGTATTTCTTATTGGCATGCGGGAGATTATTATCATCCGTCAGTTGATATTGCAACTTGTAAGTCCCTGTCATTTTAAAAAGTGGCAATGCCGGAATGGAAAGACTTTCCACCCCACCCACCTCCATCGGCGCCTTCACCCTAACCAGCTTCGGACTCCCAATCTCCACCTCCCCATTCGCCAGTTTGATATACGCCCCCTTGCAGGTAATCAGAATCTCTTCCTTCGCCGCAATGGTAATCTTTCCTGCGCTACTGGTTAACGTTGCATCCTTCAGCGCATTCAGCTGCAACTCGTCATTCTGTGCCTGCACTTCCACTTTGCCCTGATTGGCCTGCACCTTGATGCCGCTGCTTTGCGCAAACAGGTTGAGGCTTTCTGCCGCATGGGCGGTCAGGCTTTGACC
>NZ_AJMT01000184.1:0-3520 GCF_000260655.1 Neisseria sicca VK64 | reverse complement strand
CTTGAATGCGTCCGATTTTGTCGTAAACGTAATTAAGGACACCGCTTCTTTGGTCGGCGCTTTGGATCAGGTTGCCGGCTTTGTCGTAGGCGTAGCGGCGGTTGACGGCGCCGCCGGCCAGCGGGTTTTGTTTGCCGCGGGGTGTTGGTGTGCCACTCCAGACGGTACGCTGGCTTTTCAGACGACCCATGGGGTCGTAGTCGTACAGGCTGCTGATGCTGCCCTGGGTCCTTTGGATTTCGCGGTGCAGTTTGTCGCGTTCGATGTCGGTTATGACTTCGCCGTCGAGGCTGATTTGGTGCAGGTGTCCGCTGCCGTAGTACAGGTAATCGATATGGCGGCCGTCGGGCAGGATGGTGCGGATGCGGTTGCCCAACGGGTCGTATCGGTAGCCTACGGTGGCGCTTTGGCCGTTGTGGACGGTGGTTTCGCCGATGAGGCGATCGAGTTCGTCGTAGGCGAGTTCGACGCTGCTGTGGTGGTTGCGGGCTTTGGTCAGGTTGCCGGTAATCGGGTCGTAGTCGAAACGGGTGCGGCTGATGCCTTCGTCTTTGCTTTGTCCGTTGCGGCCGGAGACTTTGCGGCTTTGTTTTTCGATGAGTTGGCCGAGGATGTTGCGTTTGAACCGGTGGATGTGCCAAGTTTCGGGACGCTCTTTCAGACGACCTTCATTATTGCTTTGGCCGTATTCGGTCTGTTGGACCAGTTGTCCGGCGGCATCGTAACCGTAGGCGGTGATTTTGCCGTCCCAGCCGGTTTCTTGGATCAGGTTGTCGGTTCGGTCGTAATCGAGACGGTAGGTTTCGCCGTTTTCGTTGGTGAGGACGGTCAGACGGCGGGCTTTGTCGTAGGCGTAGGCGAAGGTATGGCCCAGCGCGTTGGTGCGTTTGAGCGGCAGTCCGTCCACCGCAAGTTCGTAGGCGGTTTTGGCACCGAGTCCGTCGATGTGGGCGGTCAGACGGTTGAGGCGGTCGTATTCGAAGGTTTCGTGACTGCCGTCGGGATAGTCGGTACGGACGGGGTTGCCCGCTGCGTCGTAGTGGTGGCGGGTGGTATGACCCAGCGCATCGGTAACGGTTTCGAGATCGCCGTATTCGGTGTAACCGAAACGGGTGGTTTCGCCGGTACAGTCGGTAAAGCAGACGAGTTGGTCGAGGGGGTCGTAGTGTAGGCGTCGGGTTTTGCCTAAGGCGTCGGTAATGGTTTCGGGCAGCCATCGGGCGTTGTAGCCGTAGCTTGTGGTGTAACCGGCGGGGTCGGTGATGCTGATGGCGATTTGGTAGGGGTCATCTGAAAGTCGGTTTTCAGACGACCTCTATGTCAACTGCTAATGAGATTGTTAAAGAACAAATGGTTCAGACGACCTCAAAGAAAATAGTGAGGTCGTCTGAAAAACAGAAACCGCGTGCGTGCATACCGTTCACACTCTACATCGGAATTAGAGGTTTCATTGGCTACAGCTTGCTAATCGCTTAAAAATTAAACATATTAAGCATTATAATTTAGATAATCTTTAATAAAATATTCAAAGCTATTCCAATGTTTGCTGAATTGTTTATTTTCTATGAACTTTTGAATATTAGGAGCCTCTACAAAAAAAACCTCGTCGGTATTTTTATCATATAAGATATAATCATCTAACTCATTATTTAATAACGAAAAATAATTATCAGGTAATCCAATATTTTTTCTCAAAATTTCTGTTTGGCTACTTGAAAAATCCTCTAAGTCCATTGCCAAATCAACCAAATATCCAATTTTTCCATAAATTTCATCACTATATGTTGACCAAAATTCAACAAAGTCATGATTTATTTTTCCAAACCCTAATCTTTTGAATAATTCACGATATTTATTTTGATTTTCTGGTAATATCCTACCAAATTCATCATCAAGATATTCTTTAAAATTAGTATCTAACATAACAAACCTCTTTGATATAAATATAAGTAAATTGACCTTAACATTTTCCAGCTTTTCTTCTGCGTCTTTTTTCTGCTTTCGCCCTATCTTTCCAATATTGCTTTCTATCCTTATCAAACGCATTTCTATCTACTGGGAAATATGGATGCTTACCGCTTCCATCAACTTTATAAGGATGCAAGGCATTTGTTCTATCATATTTACTATGCGTTGTTTTCGTCAATTCAAACAAAGCACCCCTAGCATCTTGTTTTGAGTGATGTAGATTGATAGATTTACCATCAGCCCCCAAAGGAGCTAACCCTTTAGATGCACGTTGTAAATTTGTCCTCCCTTTATTATCAACCATATCCCAATCTATTGCCTGTTGAAATACCGTATACGTTTGACCTGTTCCTTTAGATGGAGCTTGCCATGTAGTACGGGTGAATCTATTCAACCCTAAAATATCAATCCACGTTTGCGCATTGGGTGCAAACCAATAAAGATTATCCCCTCCTAACAACCCAATCGGGTCCTGATTCACAAACCGACCCGCCTCTGGCTCGTAATAGCGCATCAGGTTGTAATGCAGCCCGGTCTCTTCATCATAATACTGGTTCTGCAATCTAAACGGCTGATGCGCGTTCTTGTACACCCGCTCATCCTTTTTCAGACGACCCCAGGCGGTGTATTCGCCGTACCACAACAGATTGCCGTTGATGTCGGTCATCTCGCGCGGTATGCCGATTTGGTCGTTGTGGAAATAGGCGAGGTATTGCGCTTCGTCTTGGTTGTTGTGGAAGACTTGCGCCAGCGGTTCGTAGCTGTCTTGGTCGGTGTAGATATAGGTGTAGCTGCCTTTGTAGGTGTACTCCTGAAGTAATCGTGTTCCGTCCCAGACGAAGTGGGTGCGTTTCGGAACGGTACTCGTCCAGGCGAGTTTGTCTTTTCTTTCCTTACTCAGTCTTCGCCCGAACGGGTCATAGGCATATTCCCAAATCTCGGTATTGCCGGCGGGCTTTTTGATTTCGGCGCGGACGAGCTGGTTTTCTAAATCGTATTGGTAATATTGGTTTTCGCCATTAGGCAGCTGGCGGTAGATCAGGTTGCCCAATGCGTCGTAGGTGTATTCGATGCCGTTGTATTCTTTGAGGCGGTTGCCGCTGACCGGGTTAGGGTGGGCAGGTAATTTCAGACGACCTTGAGTTTTGGGGTCGTCTGAAATCGGAGCGGTCGTTTTGCCCTCTCCCCAGCCCTCTCCCACGGGAGAGGGAGTAGATGTTGGGATGTCGAGGATGTTGTGGGCGGGGTCGAAGGCGAAGGTTTCGCTGCGGCCGGTTTGGCTGTTGCGGGCTTCTTGAATGCGTCCGATTTTGTCGTAGACGTAATTAAGGACGCCGCTTCTTTGGTCGGCGCTTTGGATCAGGTTGCCGGCTTTGTCGTAGGCGTAGCGGCGGTTGACGGCGCCGCCGACCAGCGGGTTTTGTTTGTTGTGAAGCGTTTGTGTGCCGCTCCAAACGGTACGCTGGCTTTTCAGACGACCCATGGGGTCGTAGTCGTACAGGCTGCTGATGCTGCCCTGGGTCCTTTGGATTTCGCGGTGCAGTTTGTCGCG
>NZ_AJMT01000183.1:0-13816 GCF_000260655.1 Neisseria sicca VK64 | reverse complement strand
TTCCGCCGTAAAGAACGCGGATTTTAACATCGCTTCCGCACAAAGACAAGATTTCTTTGTAGATGAATGCGTGCATGTCGGCAATTTGTTCTACGGTGGCGACTTTGCCGGTGCCGATTGCCCATACCGGTTCGTAGGCGACGGCGATGTTTTTGGTGTTCAGTCCATGCAATACGGAGAGTTGGTGGGCGATGACTTCGTGTTCTTTGCTGGCTTCGCGCTCCTCAAGGCTTTCGCCGACGCACAATAGGGGAATCAGACCTACGTTGAGGACGTTTTCCATTTTGCGGCGTTGGATTTCGTTTTTCTCACCGAAATAGAGGCTTCGTTCGGAGTGTCCGATGAGGACGATGTCTGTGCCGATATCGGCGAGCATTTCTGCGGAAACTTCGCCTGTGTAGGCGCCGTTGTTGGGGAAGCGGCTGACGTCTTGGGCGCAGGTGAGGATGCGGTTGTTGAGGACAATCTGCATGGCGTTGTGCAGTTGCAACAGGTAAACGGTCGGGGCGGCGAGGCCGATGAGGACGCGTTCGGCGGTGGGCATGATGCGGAAGCGGTGCATGAGTGCGTTGTTGTTTTGGAGTCGGCCGTTCATTTTCCAGTTGCCGATGACCCATTTTTGATCCCACATTCCGATTTGGTGATACATCTTTTTTGCTCCGTGTTGTGTTTCTTTGGCTGTACGCTGCGTGTAGCGCGATGTAACGTGAAGTTTAGTGGATATACGACGGGTTAGCAACTTGAAACGGGATGCCCGGGGTCGTCTGAAATGCTGTTTCAGACGACCTGTTTTATAATAACTGCTTGAGATACACATATATAGGACATGGCTATGCACGCGCTTCATTTTTCGGCTTCGGACAAGGCCGCGCTTTATCGGGAGGTGTTGCCGCAGATTGAGTCTGTGGTGGCGGACGAGACAGATTGGGTGGCGAATTTGGCGAACACGGCGGCGGTTTTGAAGGAGGCGTTCGGCTGGTTTTGGGTGGGTTTTTATTTGGTCGATACGTGTACGGACGAATTGGTTTTGGCGCCGTTTCAGGGACCTTTGGCGTGTACGCGGATTCCGTTCGGACGCGGGGTGTGCGGTCAGGCTTGGGCGAAGGGCGAGACGATGGTCGTCGAGGATGTGAACGCGCATCCCGACCATATTGCCTGCTCGTCTTTGTCGCGTTCGGAAATTGTGGTTCCGCTGTTTTCAGACGACCTCTGTATCGGCGTGTTGGATGTGGACAGCGAGCATTTGGCGCAGTTTGATGAAACGGATGCTTTGTATTTGGGCGAACTGGCGAAGATTTTGGCGAAACGGTTTAAGGCTTCGCGTCAGGCGGCTTGAGACCGAAAAAACGGGCGGGCGGAGCGCGCTGAAGTTGGCGCGGCGGGAGTGTGGTTTTATAATGTCTGCCATTGCTAAAACAATTATTTAACGGAGCACAAAATGGATTTTGAAAAAGCGCGGTTCAACATGGTCGAACAGCAAATCCGTCCGTGGGATGTATTGGATTTTGACGTTTTGGACGCTTTGGAGGAGATTCCACGCGAGCGTTTCGTGAACGAGTCTTTGCAGGGTTTGGCGTATGCCGACATGGAGCTGCCGCTTGCCAACGGACATAAGATGCTCGAGCCGAAAATCGTAGCGCGGTTGGCGCAGGGTTTGAAGCTGACCAAAACCGATACGGTTTTGGAAATCGGTACGGGTTCGGGCTATGCGACCGCGCTTTTGGCGAAACTGGCGGGCAAAGTGGTTTCAGACGACCTCGATGCCGAGCAGCAAAACCGCGCCAAAGCAGTGTTGGACGGCTTGGCTTTGAACAATATCGATTATGTGCAAAACAACGGGCTGACCGAGCCTTCCGCGGGCGCGCCGTTTGATGCGGTTTACGTCGGCGGCGCGGTGGACCGCGTGCCTGACGTATTGAAAGAACAGTTGAAAGACGGCGGCCGCATGGCAGTCATCGTCGGCCGCCGGCCGGTACAGCGCGCGCTGCTGATTACGCGCAAGGGCGGCGAATTTGAAGAAAAAGTCCTGTTCGACACGCTGGTCGCGCATTTGGACGACAAAGAAAACCGTCCTTTCGGCGATTTCGATTTTTAATCTTTTTTGAAATCAAAGGTCGTCTGAAAACCAGCCGGACATGGCGAAACGTTTTCAGACGACCTTTCATCGTTTCCATCATTTCACACACACACAACATCATGACGATCCCGCAACTCACCCCGCTGCAACTGCAACAATGGCAGCAAGAAGGTCGCGCCTTCCATCTGCTGGACGTGCGCACCGACGAGGAAACCGCCGTCTGCGCCCTGCCTGACGCCATCCATATCCCGATGAATCTGATTCCGCTGCGCCAAAACGAGCTGCCCGACGACGATTTGCCGATTGTCGTTTACTGCCACCACGGCATCCGCAGCCTGCATACGGCGATGTATCTGGCGGACGCGGGTTTTGAAAATCTGTTTAACCTGCAAGGCGGGATTGATGCTTGGGCTTTGCAGGTGGATGGGACGATGGCGAGATATTGAGATTTCGGATAGGAAAGGGCGGTAGGCATGGCTGCCGCTTTTTTGTGTTCGGATGATTCGAATATAAAAAAATCCTGAAATCCGTTTGCCGGTTTCAGGATTTTTGTTTGGGTACTGTTTTTCAGACGACCTTGTATGCAGGGGGCGTCTGAAAACCTTTATCTTTGGGTATTGGGTTTAACCCATCAACGTTGAAACCAATCGCCAAGGGTTTAATGATTCAGGCGTTTTGGGCTTCACGCTGCCAAAGGGTTTTTTGGGCGAAAACCAGTTTGTTGTCCGTAAATTTCACGTTTTCCAGACGCAACGACCAAACATCGCTTTTCATCGCGCGGGCAAACGGATGGGCTTTGTAATAGAGGGCGAGCGCTGCTTTTCTCTCTGTTTCGTCGGTCAGCAGTTGCGCGTTGGCTGTCAGCTGTATGCCGTTAATTTTAGCGATATTTTCCGGCTGGCCTGCGATGGTTCCGGCGATGTTCGGATTTTTCAGCATCAGGCTGCCGTGTTTGGAACGTGCCGAAGTCAGGACAATCAGCCTTGCTTGCGCTTCATCGGGCACATAAAAGCAGCAGGCGCTCCAAATTTCGCCGTCTGCGGCTGCCGCAATGCTGATCACATGGTTGGCGTGTAGGAATTTGATGATGTTGTCGGGGATGGGCTGCATGATGGATTTCAATTGAAAATGGTTCGGAAAGCTTGGATTAAAAACTTTCCGAACCGTTGTCCGTTTAGCGTTTCATTTCGCTTTCAATGGCGCGGATATTGGCCTGACGGTCGTTGACGGCTTGGGTCAGGCGGCTGATTTTTGCCTGATCGCCTTTTTTCTTGGCGACATTCAGTTGCGCCTGCGCCCTGACCAAAGCCACTTGTTCGTTGCGGACTTCGTTTTCCAAGATTTGCTTGCGGGTCAGTTGCGGTTTGGGTTTGGATGCCGGCAAGATGGGTGCGGGCAGGATTTTGGCTTTGCGGTTCAACTCGGCGGCGCGGGCTTTGGCTGCTTTCAGGTCGCCGACGGAAGTCGCTTCGCCAAGCTTGCCGTTGCGCAATTTGATGTCCAAACGGGGATTGGCGGCTTCTGCCGTGTTGGTTACGCTGCCGCCCGTCGTGCGCGGCAAGACTTTGATGTCGCCCGGCTCGGGAGCGGCTTCCCCGAGGGCTTCTTTCAGGTCGACACGCTCGGGTACGGCCCTGCCGGCTTCTTCAGGGCTGACGTTTGCAGTGCCGTCCGTATGGGATTCGGTGCAATCGTTGCCGATTTTTTTCTCGGTAAATACTGCGTTGCCGTCCACTTTGCAGATATAGCCGGCTTGTGCGGAGAGGGCGGCGCTTCCCAGCCCGAAAGCCAAAATCAGTCGGTAAAAAATCGGTTTCATCTTTATTTCGGTATATGGCAAAGGTTTTGATTATACTATGCAGCCAGTTATAACGAATCAACTTATTTCAAACAAGGTAAAATTTTCCGATGCCGCCTATCATTGTGAAACGCTGCACGGGGATATCGTGGCGCAAACCTAAACAGGCTGCGGCGATTATTGGGTTAAATATATTGGTTAGGCGGCTGGCGGGGTAGGTGTTCCTCCGTTTCGGCTGCTCCTTAGTTTAAATAATGTCCATTTTTCTATTTTCAAACAACGATGACAAATTCTTTCCTGATTGCCGGCGTTGACGAGGCAGGGCGGGGGCCTTTGGTCGGCAGCGTGTTTGCCGCCGCCGTTATCCTGCCGCCGTCTTACCATTTGCCCGGTTTGACCGACTCTAAAAAACTCAGCGAGAAAAAACGCGATACGTTGGCGGTCTTGATTAAAGAACAGGCGCTGGCATGGTGTGTCGCGCAAGCCGATCCGCAAGAAATTTTCGAGCTGAATATCCTTCATGCCACGATGTTGGCAATGAGCCGCGCCGTACACGGGTTGGCGATCAAGCCCGATAAGGTGTTTATCGATGGCAACAGAGTGCCGAAGGACCTTGGCGTGGATGCCGAAGCGGTGGTCAAAGGCGACAGCAAAATCATGGAAATTTCGGCGGCTTCCGTTTTGGCGAAGACGGCGCGTGATGCCGAGATGTATGCGCTTGCCGAACGTTATCCGCAATACGGTTTCGACAAACACAAAGGCTACGGCACGGCGCAACACCTCGAAGCCTTGCAGCGATACGGCGTATTGCCCGAACACCGACGCGATTTCGCGCCCGTTAAAGCCTTGTTGGCTCAGGGAAAGCTCTTTGAGTAAACGTTTGCCTGATTTCTTTTTTCAGACAACCTCTGTCCGTATTCTTAAAATTTGTTTTTACCCGAACTTCTAAACTTACCGCGCGGAACACAACAAGGACACAAAGCCGTCCTTGCCTCAAACAAGGTCGTCTGAAATTTCAGACGACCTTTTCACATGCCCTCAATATGCTATTTATCAATACTCCGCCGAATGCCAAAACGGCTGCCCTACGGTCGGCGTACTCGCTTGCGCTTTGGTGCGCGCTTCGACCGGTTCGGCTTCAAATGCCAGCCGTCCGGCCTCGACGGCAAGTGCGAAGGCGCGCGCCATGTTGACGGGGTCGCCGCTGCGGGAGACGGCGGTGTTCAGCAATACGCCGTCAAACCCCCATTCCATCACTTGCGCCGCCTGCGAAGGCAAACCCAAGCCTGCGTCGATAATCAGCGGCGTATCGGGCAGGCGTTCGCGCAGGACGTTCAGCGCATAGGCGTGAACCGCGCCCAAACCCGTGCCGATCGGCGCTGCCCACGGCATTAGCGCCTGACAGCCCGCGTCGAGCAGGCGGCGGCAGGCAATCAGGTCTTCGGTGCAATAAGGCAGTACTTTGAAGCCGTCTTTAATCAGGATTTCTGCCGCTTCGACAAGCTGGAAGACGTCGGGCTGCAACGTGTCGTCGTCGCCGATGAGCTCGAGTTTGATCCAATCGGTTTCAAATACTTCGCGCGCCATCTGCGCCGTCGTAACCGCTTCCTGTACGCTTTGGCAGCCTGCTGTGTTCGGCAGCACCGGGATACCGATTTCTTCCAAAAGCGACCAAAACCCCTGACCGTGCGCCTCGCCGCCGCTTCCCGCACGGCGCAGCGAGACGGTAATCATCGCGGGGCGGGCGGTTTGGACGGATTGTTTGAGGATTTCAGGGGTCGGGTAGGCCGCCGTGCCGAGCAGCAGCCGTGAAGGGAAAGTTTCTCCGTATAGGGTGAGCATGATGGGTTCCTTTTGTCCTGATTTAAATTTAATCTACTATAACGTTGTTTTGGGGGCAGGGGTCGTCTGAAAAGGCAAAACCGCCTAGCCGCCGACCACCGGCCGCACAATATCGACTTTGTCGTTTTCGTTCAAAACCGTTTCCGCATATGCGCCTTTGGCGACAAATCCGGTATTCACCGCGACGGCAAAAGGCTTTTGCGGCGCGGTTTGGGCGATAAGGTCGGCAACGGTTGTGCCGTGAAGTTCGGCGGGTTCGCCGTTTAAGATGATGTTCATGGTTTCTCGATATTTCGTAGGTAAGTTTCTTTATTCGCGATGCGCCTGCTCTTGCTTGAACCCGTCGCCCCATTCCTTCAATGCCGTCAGCACGGGCGCAAGCGTTTTGCCGTAGTCGGTCAGGCGGTATTCCACGCGCGGCGGGACTTCGGGATACACGGTGCGCAAAATGATGCCGTCGGCCTCCAATGCGCGCAGTTGGGCGGTCAGCGTGCGTTGCGACACATCGGGCAGGATGCGGCGGATTTGGTTGAAGCGCAGCGTGCCGTCCGTGTGCAGGCGGTAGAGTATTGTGCCTTTCCATTTGCCGCCGATGACGGAAAGCGCGGCTTCCACCGAGCAGCCTTCGGCGCAGTCGTAGCTTGGGTGCGGTGTGCGGGGCATGGTGGTATCCTTTATGTAACTATCTGAAAAACAAGTGCGTTCTTGTTAATGATATGCTTCAGGCGCATGATACACGCTTTCAGACGACCTAACAGGAGAACCTTATGAAAGCCATCGGTTTCAACCGCCCTTTGCCCGTTTCCAACCCTGAAGCCCTGCTCGACATCGAAATGCCCGAACCCGAACTGCGGCCGCACGATATTTTGGTTGCCGTGCAGGCGGTTTCAGTCAATCCTGTCGATGTGAAAGTTCGGGCGGCGCATACGCCTGCGGCAGGGCAGTACCGCGTATTGGGTTACGACGCGGCAGGCATCGTTCAGGCGGTCGGCAGCGAAGTGCGGCATTTCAAAGTCGGCAACGAAGTGTATTACGCGGGCGCCCTCAACCGCCAAGGTTCGAACGCACAATTACAGGCGGTGGACGCGCGCATTGCCGCCAAAAAACCGCGTTCGCTGGATTTTGCCCAAGCCGCCGCGCTGCCACTGACGGCGATTACTGCATGGGAAACGCTGTTCGACCGCTTGGACGTGAACAAACCCGTGGCAGGCGGCGCCAATGCGCTGCTCTTAATCGGCGGCGCAGGCGGGGTCGGCTCGCTTGCCATCCAGTTTCTGAAAAAGCTGACCGACATTCAAGTCATCGCCACCGCTTCCCGCCCCGAAAGCCGCGCGTGGGTAGAGAAATTGGGTGCGGATTTCGTTATC
The DNA here is from genome assembly GCF_000260655.1 of Neisseria sicca VK64. GTDB lineage: Bacteria > Pseudomonadota > Gammaproteobacteria > Burkholderiales > Neisseriaceae > Neisseria > Neisseria sicca_B. Next base: position 6,732 of record NZ_AJMT01000183.1, on the reverse strand, counting down.
AATCATCATGAAAACATGGCGGAACAGGTTGCCGCGTTAAATATCGGCGCGCCATCGTTTGTTTTTTCCACCAATCATACCGACCGCCATCTGCCGCAAATCGTGGAACTCATCGCCCCGCAAGGCAGAATCGCACTGATTGACGACCCCGAAACGTTGGACGTGAATCCGCTCAAAGGCAAAAGCCTGTCGCTGCATTGGGAATTTATGTTTACCCGCCCGCTGCGCGAAACGGCAGACATCGAACGGCAGGGCGAAATCCTGGTCGAAACAGCGCGGCTGGTGGATGAAGGCATCATCCGCCCGACTGCCACCCAAATCCTGCACGGCATCAATGCTGCCAACCTGCGCAGCGCACATGAGATGCTGGAACGCGGGGATATGGTCGGTAAACTGGTGGTGGAAGGCTGGGACAACTGAATCCGCCGATTATTTTTACGCCGTTATGCCCGCTTCTGCCTGTATGGCATCCGAAATGACGGCAATCGAATATCCTAATTGAGCAGGTCGTCTGAAATTTGGCTTTCAGACGACCTTATTCATTCCACAAAGCCTGAAACGCTTTAACCACCGCTTCGGGATTTTCCGCTTCGGTAACGGCGCGGACGACGGCGAGTGAGGAAACGCCGGTTGCCAATACATCTTCGGCGTTGTTTAAATCGATGCCACCGATGGCGACGACGGGCGTGCCGACTGCCTGTTTCACATATTCGCGCAGTTTGTCCAAGCCTTGCGGGGCGGTGGGCATTTGCTTGGTTGTGGTCGGGAAAATTGCGCCGCTGGCGACGTAGCTGGGGTGTACGGACAGGGCGCGGTCGAGTTCGGCGACGGAGTGCGTACTTAAACCCAAACGCAAACCAGCGGCGGCGATGGCGGCAAGGTCGGCGGTGTCCATGTCTTCCTGTCCGAGATGTACGCCGTATGCGCCCACTTCTATCGACTCGCGCCAGTGGTCGTTGATGAAAAGCTGCGTGCGGCTGCCCCGACAGGCGGCGACGCAGTGGGCGATTTCGCGTTTTAATTCATCGTCGTACAAGGTTTTACAGCGCAGTTGCACCGTGTCGGCACCTGCTTTGACCATGCGCTCCACCCAATCGGCGGTGGGAACGACAGCGTAGAATTTGAGCGGGGATTTTAGGGGCGGGAAGGTCATGAGGTGTCCTTTTAAGTTATCGCTGATGGCGTTCCTGCAGGCGTTCGGTATGCGCCCGCAGTTTTTCGCCGTCGGCTTGGTATTCGTTTGAAGACAGCACGGCAGTTGCCGCTTCTATTTCCTGAGGCAGCAATAAGGTCGTCTGAAAACGTCTAATATAGGATGCTGCCTGTCTGATACGGCAGACATTCGGCGGCATTTGCGTTTTCAATTCGCAATCACCGAGAAAAACCACCATCGAATGAAATTTTTCTTCCGGCAGTTGCAGCAGTTCGGATAATGCCTTGATGTGTGCGTAATTCTGGCGCAACGGATTTTGAAAGTAGTGTTTCTGCTTATAGACGACTTGTGTCCATTTCGATTGCTTCTCGCTGCCGAAAATCCAACCTGTGTAATTCTTGGTTTCTATGACAAATATCCCGAAAACCGAAACATAGATATGGTCGATTTGCGTCGTGCCGCTGCGGGACGGAATAATCAAATCGTGAAATTCGATATAGGTTTCTTCATCCAAATCTTTTCCGATTACTGAACGGACTGCCCGTTCGCCTATGCGTCCTTTCACTTTGGGGTTTTGGAGCAGCGCTTTCAAAAGAAGCAGGGGAATGACGAGCAGGAAAATCCAAAAGATACCTGACAGGTTTCCTATTGCTTGTTCAATCATGACGTTTTCCTTTTTGTTTTATTGTTTAATGAAAGTGAGCCCGGTATAGCCATCTGATGAGGTCGTCTGAAACTCATTTTCTGCGTTTCAACAAGGCTTCTGCTTCGGGATAGTCTTTCAAGCGAAACGGATTGTCGTTTTGACCGCTTTTCTGTCTTTCGGGTTGTTCGGCAAGTGTACTGCGGATTGCGCGGCGCAGGTGGGTTTTCAGCGGAAGCGGTGTTTCTTCTCCGACAGGCAGGGCGTAGAGCCGTTTGCCGTCGGCGCCGGCGAGAAAGCGTTCGCCTTCAACGGTGTTGCCTTTGCCGTCAAACAGGACGATTTCGTAATACGGATAGCCTTGAACTGGTGGCGACACGATTTCAAAGCGGTAGGCAGCGCGTTCTTCGGTAGTTTTGTATGGCGAATGGCGAACTGCTTCCAGCCCGACAATCAGGTTTTTGTAGTGGTTGATGCGTTGCAAAATATCGCGTTCGGCAGCGGTGTAGGCAAACGGGTGCGGATAAAATTTGCCGTTTCGTTCGATGTCGGAAGCGGCGCGGCGAGTGTCGCTGGGGGCAACGGTATTGCCGCGTGCGTCCATCATGCCCCAAGTGCCGCCCTGTACGGCAGTGTGCTCTTCGTCCACGCGCACTTCTCGGCAGCCGTCGCAAAATGTGGCATAGCCGTATTCAAACGGTCCTGCCCAATCGTGTTGGGCGGGCGTGACCAAGTTGCCCGCGCGGTCGGCAAAATCGACCTTGCCGTCTTTTGAAACATAGCGGCGTTTGCCTTCCGAAAAATAGTCTGCGGTCAAGTCGTACATCATCGGCTGATATAAAAACCTGCCCTGCCGCGAATGCAGGAAGAAGGGCGAATAGGCAACTTTGCCTCGGACTTCTCGGCTGTTGTCGGTAAACAGCAACTCGCCGTCGGCGGTTTCGCCGTGTTTGACGTGTTCGCACATAAATTCGCAGTGGTATTGCGCAGGGACGATGATTTTGCCGCTTGTGGTTTTTGCACCGAATTTGCCGTTTTGTTTGAAATAAATGATTTTCTCGGCAGAACGCGGTTTGGGGTCGTCTGAAATCTTGGGCGCAGCAAGGGCGGCGGAGTGGGCGAGTAAGAGCGCAGGCAGTAAATACAGGGATTTCAGATTCATTGGAAACCTTGCTGATATTAAGTAGATTGATGACGATCGGCGTTGGCGCGCCTTGCCGTATTATATTCATACAGGCTGGTGTCGGGGTGTGCCGATTTGCTGTAAAACCTATGCCGCGGCGTTTTCAGACGACCTCAAACTTATTTTCCAATATACGCCAAACCGCTTTCTTCATCACGTTCGGGCGCGTCTTTTCCGTCAAACAGGGCGACCGCCAATCTGACGGCGGCGGCGGTTACGGCGGGGGAAATCATGAAACCGTGGCGGAAAAGGCCGTTGATTTCAATCAGGCGTCGGGCGCGGTTGTAACGGATTTCGGGGTTGTGATGGTTGAGCGTGGGGCGCAGGCCGGTGGCGATTTCGAGAATGTCGGCTTCGCCGAAGGCGGGGTGGACGGCATAGAGTGCGGACAAGAGTTCCAACCCGGAACGTACGCTGGCTGGAGCTTGGCTTTCGCTTTCGATTTGGGTCGCGCCGATGACGAAGATGTGGTTTTCTTTTGGGGCGATGTAGAGCGGATAGCGCGGATGGAGCAGGCGCACGGGGCGGTTGAGCGTGATTTCGGGCGTATAAACCCGCGCCACTTCGCCGCGTATGCCGCGCAAGGTGCTGGTGTGTTCGGGGGATTGGTTCCACGCGGTTTTTGCACCGTAACCGCGGCAGTCGATCAGCCAGTCGTATTGGGCTTGCAGGTCTTCGGGGGCGCATTCGTGTTCCCAATGGCAAGGGACGTTCAGCCCGTCCAAAGCGTCGGCAAGTGCAGACAAGATTTGCCGTCCGTCGAGCTGGCCTTCGGTCGGCAGGTAGATGCCGTCTGAAAAACGTCCGCCGAGTTGCGGTTCGCGTTCGGCGATTTCATCGGCGCGCCAACGGACGATTTCGTCATCCGCTACGCCGCCGCGTTTGAGATGGCGGACGAACTCGCCGGATAATGGCTTGTCCTGCCCGTGCCACACGATCAGGCTGCCGTTTTCCTGCATCATGGTCGGCGTTTTCAGACGACCTCGGATGTTGTGCCACAGCGGAACACTCTGCCTGCCCAGTTTGATGACTTCAGGCGTGGCTTCGACCGCCTCCGAAGCCGGTGCGAGCATGGCGGCGGCAACATAAGCGGCGGCGTGTTCGCCTTTGCGCCCACCTTTGTCAAAGAGGGCAACCGATAAACCTTGTTCTGCAAGTTGTAAGGCAGTCAGACGGCCGCAAAGGCCGCCGCCGAGAATGGCGATACGGGGCATGGTGGATTCCTTTGTAGTATGGTGCAATCGGGAAGTCGAAAGATAAGACGGGAGCGGAATCCACCGAATGGCGGGAAATGCGGGAAAGGGAACGGAAGCCTTTTCAGGCGTTTGACAGCTTGTTTCCTACGCAGGCATTACCCCGACAGGTTCTACGGATTCCGCTGATGCGGTCTCAGCTGTTTGCGGGAACAAGCAGCACTCCGACAAGAGGTTTCCAGTTTACATAAAATCGATTGCTTTGGCAAAGTCAGGTCGTCTGAAAAATGGGTTTTCGTATTTTCAGACGACCTGTTGCCAGGCATTTGGGCCGGTTGGGGAAATGGCGTTAGGGAGAAGCGCATCGGCATTATTGATATATACTGTCGCCAATGAACAAGGGGCTTTGCGTTGAAATTCGTTTTTGCGAAAAGCGCCGAAGTAGGTTTATTTATAGTGGATTAAATTAAATCAGGACAAGGCGACGAAGCCGCAGACAGTACAGATAGTACGGCAAGGCGAGGCAACGCCGTACTGGTTTAAGTTAATCCACTATAAATCAGGATTGGATTGTCAGGATTACCATGTTTCAGCTTGCCTATTTTCAAATGGTCGGTGCCGGTAAAGCACGCAATCAGGATGCCTTGTTTGACGGCACGGCGGTGCGTCAGGTCAGGCTGCACAAAACCCGCGTGTCCGAGGCGGACGATGCCGTGCGGCTGGCAGTGGCCGACGGTGTATCCAGCAGCCCTGCCGCGCATCTTGCCAGCCGGTTTTGGTTGGACGCCTTCGTGCGCGAGGGCGATGCGGAAGGGCGTTTCCTGCGAAGGTTGCACGGCAGCTTCTGCGACACGCTTGCCGAGGAATATTTCGGCTCGTCCTCGACTTTCGCTTCGGCAGTCGTTGAGGCGGACGGTTTGTGCCGCATCTGCAATGTCGGTGACAGCCGTGTTTACCATATATCGGCAGAGGGGCGTTGGCGGCAGGTAAGCCATGACCACACTGTGTTGGCGGATTTAATTGAGCAGGGGGAAGCGCGGGCAGATACGGAATACGCCGATATGTACTATGCTTTGGCGCACTGCCTGATAGCGGATGACGAAGAAACCCATTTTAAAATTTTTACCGATTCTTTGACCTTGCAAAGAGGCGAGGCAGTTTTGGTTTGTTCTGACGGGCTGCACGATGCGCTATCTCATGAACGCTTGGAAGCATTATGGAACGCTTCCCCTTCGTTGCCTGATAAGTTGGAAGCCTTACGTCGGGCAGTAAAAAAGGTTCCCTATCATGACGATTGTTCGGTAGCAGTATGCCTGCGGCAAGGATAGCGAACCAATCCTAAAATCGGTTACGCAGTTTCTTGAGAACATTTCAAAGGATTGGTTGTAAAGGGTCGTCTGAAAAGGGATTCTCTGTTCAATTCATATTTCGAAAAAAGTATTTTAACCATCTCATCAACGCCGCCAGCAGTATGCCGATCGACAATCCCATCAAGGCTGCCTGCCACGTCCATTTGATCAGTAGCGCGCTGACCAAACCGCCGATTGCGCCGCACAGATATTTGTCGCGCCGTTTGAATTTAAACGTCTGCTCGGCTAAACCTTCTTCAATAAGCCAAGTTGCAAAGAGCGAAACCAACGCTAAAAATGAGCCGATAATAAGGCGCCAGGGCGTATCCACACGGCCAAGGACTTTATCCAGAATTATTTTCCCGTCGAATAACAGTCCGAGAATAATGGAGCCGGCCAGCAATATCACATAGCCCACCATGTTGCCGGTGACGAGCCAGTCAAGAATTCGTTCGCATAGTTTTTTGAGAAACTTCATGGGGTTTGTCGTTGGGTTGGATGGGAAAGTAAACTATGTTTTCTTCGGGAAATTCGGGAAAGCTGTTTTATTGTATTAAAACTGAGTTTTCAGACGACCTTCGGACTATTTCACGTTGCTTAATCCTGCCAAAACGATGTCCAACCGAATTTTTCGGCAATATCGTCGCAAAGTTCCTCCTGCATGGTGGCAAGATTGGTGTAGCTGTTGGTGTCGTGCACAGAAAAATAGGCGGGCAGGGTGGAGGCGGTGTTTTGCGCGGCGGTTCGGAAGCAGTTCGCAAACCAATGGCTGAAATATTCGTGTAGCCCGCTGTAAAAATCGTCTACAGCATCCCATACTTCGTCTTCTTCGTTCTCGTCCTGTCCCAAGCCGTATATCTCGTCTTCCACATCTGCATCAAATTCGGGCAGGCATTCTTCGGGGAAGTCTATGATGCCGTCGCCTAAATAGCCGCCATTTGGGTTGCGCAGCCAGCCGTAAACAGAGAAATCCTGATATTCGTATTCCATAATCAGTGCCACGGCCTGATCAAATGATTCGTTTTCATCTGAAAACCCCCAATGCCTGCCCTGCAATATTTCTTGGATAAAGGCGGTCAATTTGGGAGCGCGTTCGGCGCAGTCCTGCATAAATTGAGTTTTATATTGTTGCATCAGTTGCTTTGCTTGGGTGGAGAGCATGGTTTTTCCTTGTTGTTGAAGGTTTCGGGTCGTCTGAAATTTGATAACCC
>NZ_AJMT01000182.1:0-21620 GCF_000260655.1 Neisseria sicca VK64 | reverse complement strand
GGTGATTTTGCGTTTGGAGTTCAAACGTTTCAACTGGTCGAAAATGTGGGAGCGCATCGGTGCCATACCTGCACCGCCGCCGATAAATACCATTTCCGCATCGGTGTCTTTGGCGAAGAATTCGCCGAACGGGCCGGAGATGGTTACTTTGTCGCCGGGTTTGAGCGACCAAATGTAGGAGGACATTTGTCCCGGAGGCGCATCGGGTACGCGCGGAGGCGGCGTGGCGATGCGCACGTTCAGCATGATGATGCCTTTTTCTTCTGGATATGAAGCCATGGAGTAGGCGCGCAAAATCGGCTCGTCCACTTTGGAAACGTATTGCCACAGATTGTATTTGTCCCAGTCTTCGTGATATTCCTTAGGAATGTCGAAATCTTTGTAGGCAACGGTGTGCGGCGGGGCTTCGATTTGAATGTAGCCGCCGGCGCGGAAGGGAACTTCCTCGCCTTCGGGAATGGCAAGCTTGAGTTCTTTAATGAACGTGGCTTTGTTGTCGTTAGAGATGACTGTGCATTCCCATTTTTTCACGCCGAACACTTCTTCCGGCACTTCGATGTCCATGTCGGTTTTGACGTTAACTTGACAGGACAGTCGGCAGCCTTCGCGTGCTTCGCGTTTGCTGATGTGGGACAACTCGGTCGGCAGAATGTCGCCGCCGCCGCTTTTCACGACAACGCGGCATTGTCCGCACGAACCGCCGCCACCGCAGGCGGAGGGTACGAAGATACCTTGGCTGGCAAGCGCGCCCAACAGTTTGCCGCCGGCGGGCATAGTCAGCTCTTTTTCATCATTGACTTTGATGGTGATGTCACCCTCGCTCACCAGCTTGGATTTGGCAAACAGAATCATCAGTGCCAAAGCCAAGACGATGACGGTAAACATCACGATACCTAAAATAATTTCCATGCCGAATCCTTTCTTATAACTGGATGCCGGAGAACGACATAAATGCCATCGCCATCAGGCCGGCGGAGATGAAAGTGATGCCCAGTCCTTTGAGGCCTTTGGGAGCGTCCGAATATTTCATTTTTTCGGTAATGCCCGCCAAAGCGACAATTGCCAACATCCAGCCTAAACCCGCGCCGAAGCCGTACACGACGGATTCGCCGAAGTTGTATTCGCGTTGCGCCATAAACGAAACAGCACCAAAAATCGCGCAGTTTACGGTAATCAGCGGCAGGTAGATGCCCAGCGCGTTATAGAGGGCGGGAACGAATTTGTCCAAGAACATTTCCAAAATCTGCACCAAAGCCGCAATCACGCCGATGAAGGTGATGAATTTCAGGAAAGTCAAATCCACGCCTTTGACAATCGCGCCGTCTTTGAGCAGCGAGTAAACGAGCTGGTTGGCTGGGACGGACAGGCCGAGTACGAAGGTAACGGCAACACCCAAGCCGAATGCGGTGGATACTTTTTTCGATACCGCCAAGAAAGTACACATGCCCAAGAAGAAGGACAGCGCCATGTTTTCAATGAAGACGGATTTCACAAAAAGGCTTAAGTAATGTTCCATGTCTTATTCCTCCGCCTGTTCGGGTTTCCATGTGCGCAAACCCCAAATCAAAAAACCGATGATGAAGAAAGCGCTCGGTGCCAGCAGGAAGAGGCCGTTGGTTTGATACCAGCCGCCGTCCTGCACGGTTTGGAAAACGGTGTAGCCCAAAAGTTTGCCTGAGCCGATAAGCTCACGGATGGTTGCGATGATAATCAGCATCATGCCGTAACCTGCGCCGTTACCGATACCGTCCACCAGGCTTTCCAGCGGCGGCTCTTTCATGGCGAAGGCTTCAGCACGACCCATCACGATACAGTTGGTAATAATCAGGCCGACGAATACGGAGAGCTGTTTGGACAATTCGTAGGCATAGGCCTGCAACAATTGGTCAACCAACGTAACCAGCGACGCAACAATCGCCATCTGCACGATAATGCGGATGCTGTTCGGGATGTAGTTGCGTACCAGCGAGATGAAAAAGCTGGAAAAACCGGTTACCAAACTGACGGAAATACCCATCACGATGGCCGTCTGAAGTTTAGTGGTAACCGCCAGCGCCGAACAAATACCCAAAACCTGCAAGGCAATCGGGTTGTTGTCGATAAAGGGTGAAAACATTAAATGTTTCAAGCGTTTCATATCAGCCATTATTGTGCTCCTGCTGATTTCAATTTGTTCAGGTAGGGGATATAGCCGTTTTCGCCGAACCAGTAGGCAAACGAGCCTTGTACGCCTTTGGAAGTCAGCGATGCGCCGGAAAGGGCATCTACGCCATGTTCTTTGTCCAAGCTTCCGCCTTTGGAAACATGCAGGGCAAGTTTGCCTTGTTCGTCAAAGAGTTTTTTGCCGACGAATTTTTGTTGCCACAACGGATTGCCGATTTCTCCGCCCAAGCCCGGAGTCTCGCCTTGGTCGTAGTAGGTAATGCCGTTGATGGTATTGCCGTCGGGTTGGATGGCGACGAAACCGTACATGACCGACCACAAACCGTTGCCGTGCATAGGCAGGATGATTTGACTGACTTTGCCGTCATCGCCTTTTACCAAATAAACTTCGGTGTATTTGGCGCGGCTTTTGATGCCTGCCAAATCGTCTTCAGGTTTGATTTGGATGCTTTGCGCGGGGTCTTTGGCGGCAACGCGCGCGCTAAAATCTTTCGGCGCGTCTTTCACATATTCGCCGGTCTCCAAATCGACCACGCGTTGTTCGATGCGGTCGGCAAAGGTTTTGCTGATGTCGGTATTTTTATCGAGCAAACCGGCAACGCTCAGGATGTAGCTTTGTTTATCCTGAACCTTTTGTTTTTCCTGCACCGGTTTCAAGCCGACAACCGCACCCGCCACGATGACCGAGCAAATCAGGCTGACCGCCAACACCACAATCAGCGTGCCGCTGAAGCTGTCTTTATCGAATTTCTTAGCCATTGCTGCGCGCCTTTCTGCGTTTGATGTTCGCTTGTGCGACGAAATAGTCGAAAATCGGGGCAAACAGGTTGGCAAACAGAATCGCCAACATCATGCCTTCGGGGTAAGCCGGATTGACCACGCGGATTAACACGCACATCACGCCGATTAGTGCGCCGTACCACCATTTGCCGACATTGGTAAAGGAAGCGGAAACGGGGTCGGTTGCCATAAACAGCATACCGATGGCGAAGCCGCCAACGACCAGATGCCAGTACCAAGGCATGCTGAACATCGGATTGGTGTCCGAACCGATGACGTTAAACAGCGAAGACATGGCAATCATACCGATCATCACGCCGGCAATGATGCGCCAAGAAGCGATGCGGGCAAACACGATAAACACGCCGCCGATTAAAAGCGCCAAAGTGGATACTTCGCCGATAGAACCGGGCAAGTTGCCGATAAACGCATCCATCCAAGTAATAGGTTGATTGGTAATGGCGTTTTTCAGACCTTCCGAACCGTGTGCCGCCCATTGCGCCAACGCAGTTGCGCCAGAATAGCCGTCAACTGCCGTCCAAACGGTGTCGCCGGTAATATTGGCGGGATAAGCGAAGAACAAGAAGGCACGACCTGCCAGCGCGGGGTTCATAAAGTTTTTACCCGTACCGCCGAACACTTCTTTCGCAACCACCACGCCGAAGGTAATACCCAAGGCAGCCTGCCACAGCGGCAGCGTAGGCGGAACGATTAAGGCAAACAGAATCGAAGTCACGAAGAAACCTTCGTTGATTTCGTGTTTGCGCACGGTGGCGAACAAGACTTCCCAGAAACCGCCGACGATAAATACGGTTGCGTAAATCGGCAGGAAGTAAATCGCGCCGAACAGCATTTTGCCCAACACGCCCGCTTCAGACGACATATTAATGCCCAAAGCGTTGGCAAGGGCGTAATGCCAGTCGTTTGCGATGCTTTGTTGCAGCAAATCAGGCGTCAGCGCACCGAATGCCTGCGCGCCGACGTTGTACATGCCGTAAAACATGGCGGGGAACAAAGCCAGCCACACCAAAATCATCATGCGTTTGGAGTCGAGCGCGTCGCGGACGTGTGCCGCTTTGCGCGTTACCGCGCCGGATGTGTAGAAAATCGTCGCCGCAGCTTCATAGAGGGCATACCATTTTTCATGTTTGCCGCCCGGCAGGAAGTGCGGTTCGATTTTTTCCAGAAAATGTTTCAAGCCCATAATCAGCCTTCCTTCTCAATGGTTTCCAGCACCTTGCGCAACAGCGGGCCGTATTCGTATTTACCCGGGCAGACGAAGCTGCACAAAGCGAGGTCTTCTTCGTCCAATTCCAAGCAACCCAAAGCCTGCGCGCTGTCGGTATCGCCGACGATTAAATCGCGCAAAAGCAAGGTAGGCAGGATGTCCAGCGGCATCACGCGCTCGTAAGTACCGATCGGCACCATAGCGCGGTCGCCGCCGTTGACGGCTGTTGTGAACTTGAAGAGTTTGTTTTTCAGGAAATGACCGAGGGTTGTACGCGTAATCGAGTATTTGTCCGGCTGCGGCGCAACCCAGCCGAACAGCTCTTTGCTGCGGCCTTCTTCGATAACGGAAATCTGATTGTGGTAGCGTCCCAAATAATCATGCGCGCCTTGTGCAATCGCGCCGTTCAATACCGAACCGGAAATCACGCGGTTGTCCGCGTCAACCAATTCGCCGGCGGTAATTTGCGACACCTTCGCACCCAAAACGGTACGCAAGAGGCGCGGTTTGTTGACTTGCGGGCCGCCCAAAGCAACCACGCGCTCGGCGTTCAGACGACCTGTTACGAACAAACGTCCGATCGCAATCACGTCTTGATAATTGATTGTCCAAACGGTTTTATTCGCGCCGACAGGCTCGATGAAATGAATGTGTGTGCCGCTCAAACCCGCAGGATGCGGACCGCCGAATTCGTGCGTTTCAATGTTGGCGGCGTTTTCAGACGGCACGTCCGCACCGGCTGCTTTACAAACATGGATTTTGCGTTCGGTCAGACGGCTCAACACCAGCAAACCTCGTCTGAAATCCTCGGCGGCTTCTTTGATCACGACCACAGGGTCTGCCGCCAGCGGATTGGTGTCCATCGCATTGACGAAAATGGCGAACGGCTCGGCATCGACGGCAGGGATTTTGCTGAACGGACGGGTACGCAGCGCAGTCCACAAACCGGATTGAATCAGATTGCGGCGCACTTCTTCGCCGCTTAAGTTTGCCAACGCATCGGGCGCGTAGCGGGCGAACTCGATTTCGTCATCGCCTTCAACGGCAATCACAACCGACTGAAGCACGCGCTTTTCGCCGCGGTGAATCGCAGCGATTTTGCCGGAAGCCGGCGCAGTAAACACCACGCCCGGATTTTTCTTGTCTTCAAACAGCACTTGGCCTTTTTTGACGGCATCGCCTTCCTTGACTTTCATCGAGGGGCGCATACCGGCATATTCTTCGCCAAGCAACGCGACTTCGGTAATGGCCGGACCGTCGTAAACGGCTTGCTCCGGTCTGCCCGCGATGGGCAGGTCTAGGCCTTTTTTGATTTTAATCATAGATTTGCATTACTTGTGATGAGTTAAACAGAATAAAATGTTCCAACTTTTCAGACGACGTTTGAAATGGCAAAGCATGGGGGAGGTCGTCTGAAAGTAAAGCCTTACTTACGGAAAACAACAATTAAATGAAAACTGTAAAACGTTTGATTTTAGCAGGAACAGTCCGCCTTATGTCAGATTTACGCAGATTTTTTCCAGCTTCCTGCCCTGAATCCCACGCAAAACAGCCCTCCAATAAAATTACAAGATATTGATGCCCCAAATTAATCCCTGGCAGAATACAAAAGGTCGTCTGAAAACCGAATCACAAGAATCAGGTTTTCAGACGACCTTTTGAAGTTTAAGAATCAGAACAACTGCCAAACGAAGAAAATCAGCGTGTGCAGTATAAACAGCGGAATCAACACCCCCACCGACCACATCATATAACCGAAGAAAGTCGGCATCGGCACGCCGCGCTGCTCGGCAATCGCTTTAACCATGAAGTTCGGTGCATTGCCGATATAAGTGAGCGCGCCCATAAATACCGAACCCATGGATACCGCCAACAGCGAATGGAACAGATGCCCCGTCATCAACGCCTGAGCATCGCCGCCCGCCATATTGAAGAACACCAGATAAGTCGGCGCATTATCCAAAAATGCGGACAACAAACCGCTCATCCAGAAATACATCGTATTAATCGGATTGCCCGAAGCGTCATGCACCAACGACACCACCGCACCCAGCGCACCCGCCTCGCCTGCCTTCAAAATCGCCAAAACAGGGGAAATCGTAATGAAAATACCCAAAAACAGTTTGCCCACTTCGGCAATCGGGTCGAAATTGAATTCATTGCCCGCCCTGACCTGTTTGGGCGTAATCAGCAGCGAAACAACGGTCAGCACCAGCAAAATCACATCGCGCACCAAGTTTTGCAACGCATAGTGGCTGCCTAAAATCTCAAACCCCGGATGATCGGGCTTCCACAAGCCGGACAGCAAAACCGCACCGACCACGCCCGCCAGCAGCAGAAAATTCCATTTGCCGGCAATGCGCAAATCTTCATCGGCCTCCTCTTCCTGACGAATCTGCTCCACATTGGCTTCACGCGCGTGATACCGGCTGTCGATAATATAAAACACCAGCAACAGCACCACCGTACTGATCAATACGGGCATCAACATGTGTTTCACCGTCCACATGAAATCCACGCCCTTCAAGAAGCCCAAAAACAGCGGAGGATCACCCAACGGCGTCAGTCCACCGCCGATATTTGCCACTAAAAAAATAAAGAATACAACGACATGCACCTTATTCTTGCGGTAATGGTTTGCTTTCAGCAGCGGACGAATCATCAGCATTGCCGCACCGGTCGTCCCCATAAAAGACGCCATCACCGTCCCCGCCGCCAGCAACCCGGTATTCAGCGCAGGCGTACCATTGAGCTTACCCCAAACCAAAATCCCGCCCGAAATCGTATATAAAGCCAAAAGCAGAAGGATAAACGGGATATATTCCTCAACCAGCGCATGGGCAACCGTATGCACACCCGCCCCGAAACCGAACACAACGGCGAACGGAATCAAAAACAGCAGCGTCCAAAACGCCGTAATCTTGCCGAAATGGTGATGCCAGGTATGCGCGAAAAAGAGCGGACCCAACGCGATAGACAAAAGAATCAACGCGAACGGCGCACCCCAAAACAGACTGAGCGTCGCGCCGTCAAAATCAGCGGCGTGAGACACAGCGGGAAGTAGGATGAGGGATAGAATTGGTAAGCGGCGCATTGTTTTTCCTTGTTTTTCTTATGGACGAAAAGCCTAGACAAACACATCCGCACAATGCCGTGAAATCAAACAAAAACGTCTGCAACCAACCTTGGCATCAAGCGGCGGAGTGTTGCCATATGTAAACCTTGTTTGATTGTAAGTGAAAACCCTGCCCCAAACCAGTCAAAATAACCGACCGCCCTACCTTGTTTCTCAATATTCACTCCCCTATTCCACCATGTCTGCCGAATCAGATTTTCAAAATCCTTTTGAAAATAAAATGCTAGGTCAAAACAATGTAAACTATCAAAATATAACTTTAGATTTATTTTTCCAAACATTTACACTCCGCCCATTGGACAGGAAATTATCGACCGCCGAAATCCGCTTTCCACCCAAAGCAGCAAACCACAGGCAAGACAAGTCTACTGCGGCAGTGCAACCCAAATGATCAATATAAAGCCGGTCGGCAATAGCAGACACATTATCTTTTTCAGACGACCTTGTAAGCGGAATAATTTATGATACAATACGCCCCTACTCTTGAACGGGTCTGTAGCTCAGGGGTTAGAGCAGGGGACTCATAATCCCTTGGTCGTGGGTTCGAACCCCACCGGACCCACCAATCAAATCAATGCCTTGCGTAAGCAAGGTATTTTTTCATGTCGCAACTGTGTCCAATTTGTGTCTGAAATCGCCCGATTCCGTCCAATACCGCAGCATGTGCCTGCATATGTTCCGCCGACAAATTCGCTAAATCATTCCCTGCCTGATTTGCCTGCATCAGGGCAAACCCATGCAGCTCCTAGTGCCAATCTAGTGCAATCTAATCAAAACATCGTCTGAAAATCGAAATTCGTTTTCAGACGACGTTTTATGAGAAATGCAGCGAATCCCTTTCACCTTCTCCAAAAAACTCAATCTCCTCCCTCGTTCCTTCCCTCTTCTCCCGCCAAGCCGTGCAGCAACAACCCCAATACGTCCTGCGGCAGTTTTTGCGGCGCAGCGGCATAAAGCGCGGCCAGTTGCGGATGGCGCATCAATATATCCGCCTGACGGATGAACAGGTCGATGAGTTCCACCGGCAAATCGGGCTGAATCAGGCGGCGTTGTTGCAGGGTATGGAAGAAACCGCGCATAAAGGCGTATTTTTCTTCGTTCAATTCGTGGAAAAACCGCTCCAGCTCCAAATCGGTGTTCTCTTCGATATCGCGCAGGAAGGCGGCGGAATAAAGCTCGTCGAACGACCGCCGTTGCAGAGCAAAAACGGCTTCGGCGGCTTCGCGCAGGCTGCATTGCCGTGCAAGCAGATTTTCAAATTCGGCACGGACGCGGTTTTTCTGTTTGGTAACGATTTCCTGCAAGAGCGCGTTTTTGCCGCTGTAATGCTTGTAAAAGGTAACGCGGCTGACGGCGGCCTCGGCGCAGATTCCGCCTACGGATACGGCGGAAAAGCCGTGTTCGCGGAACAGGCGGCGGGCGGTATCGGCGATGGTTTGTTGTTTGCTGGCAGTCATGACGGTAGAAAGGTCTTGATTTTGTTCATAAAAGGGTTTTCATTAAAGTTATCCGCAAGTCGGATACTCATCATATTTTCCCACGGTGGCAATGGCAATATGGCGGCGTTTCAGACGGCCTCTTTCCTTGCCCCTCCTCTCCGCCCTGCGGACAGGGGGCTGTCGAATGCTTAGCAGGCCAAATTCATAAAGGTCACGGAATTGCCCTCCCAAACCTTCTCCCGCCGAACTGGGAGAGGGAATTGTTTTTGAGATGGTTCACTATAAAAAGGAACAAGTAAAGTGAATGATAAACACTTGCATTCCTGTTTTTTGTTTCTTATACTTTACATTAATAGTTTGTTTTATGTAAATGTGTAAACAACAAATATTTGCATACTGACGGAGCGGTTGGATTGTCTGATGTTCAATCCGCTCCGACGTATGTCGTCTGAAAGGATAAGGAAATGCAGAAACCTACCCTCCGCCGCCTGCCGCTGCTGCTTGCCGCCGCCTTTGCCTCCGAATGGATTTATGCCGCCGATGCGGCGCAAGACGCGGAACAAGTGCAGTTGGAAGAAGTCGTCGTAACCGGCGAACGCACCAACCGCAGCGGCTTTGAAACCGCCACGTCCAACCGCGTTTTCACCACGCCGAACATCGACCGCAGCGGCCACAACCTTTCCGCGACCGACCTGCTCAAACAGACTGTGAACACGGTGGATTTGGGCAGCGGCAACGATTTGCCGACCGTGCGCGGCGTGGACGGCTCCGGCCCCGCCGTCGGTGCGGTGGCGTTTTTCGCGGGCACGCGGCCGCGCCTGAACCTGTCCATAGACGGCCGCTCCGCCACTTACAATGAATACGCCTTCGGCACGCAGTCGCTGTGGGACATGCAGCAGGTGGAAGTCTTGCGCGGGCCGCAAAGCCATGTGCGCGGGCAGAACGCGGTGGCGGGCGCGGTGGTGATGCGTTCCAAAGACCCGACCGACGAATGGGAAGGCGCGCTGCGCTTGGGTTTGGGCAACCAGAAAACGCGCAACATCGCCGGCGTAGTGTCCGGTCCGATTGTGAAAAACAACCTTGCCTTCCGCCTGAGCGCGGAGCGGCAGCAACGCGAAAGTTACGAGCCGTTTGTGTCCTATGAGCCGACCGGCAACCCGCGCCGCGTGGAAAACACTAACGTGCGCTTCAAACTCCTGCTCACGCCCGAAAACCATCCCGATTTTTACAGCCGCCTGACGCTGAACCACATCCGTTCGCGCGCGCCGCAAAACGAAATCATGGGCAACACCGCCAGCCGCCGTTTTTTAAAAGAAAAGCCCGTGTTCGTAACCGGCTCGACATCGGGCATCTGGGACGTATCGTGGCAGCTTAACGACTATCTGAAACTGGAAAACAAACTGGTTTACGGCCGCTACCACAACGAGCGGCTGCACCTGCCGATGACCGTCAGCCCGCAAGGCGTTCCCGCCGAACTCAAAGGCCACGAACTGCAATGGGAACCGGTATTGCATTTTTCAAACAAAGGTCGTCTGAAAGGCCTTGCCGGACTGCACTACTTCCGCAGCAAACAAGACGAATGGGTGGATATCCGCAGCGTCGGCGGCCGCAACACCTTTGACGACCGCAACAGCGTGCGCGCCCTGTTTGCCGAAACCACATACAGCCCCAGCGAAAAATGGGACATCACGGCCGCCGCACGCCTTGAAAAAGAAACGCACAAACGAAGCGGCGGCAGCGGCGCACTGCACCTTGATTTAGACAAAGGCCAGACCGTCTTCCTGCCCAAAATCGACATCGCCTTCAAACCCACCGACCAATGGGTCAGCGGCATTAAAGCTGCACGCGGCTACAACCCCGGCGGCGCGGGCATCACCTTCGGCCGCCCTGTCGTAACCTACACTTATGAACCCGAATATGTGAACAACTACGAGTGGTACACCCGCTGGCGCAGCGCAGACCGCCGCCTGCAACTCTCCGGCAACCTGTTTCTGAACCACTACCGCGACATGCAGCTCCCCTTCTATCTCGGCACCAACTCCGTCGTCATCCGCAACGCCAAAAAAGTCCACACCTACGGCGCAGAACTCGCCGCCGACTGGCAGGCGACCGACAGCCTGAAACTCACCACCGGACTGGGGCTGCTCAACACCAAAATCAAAAGCTATCCCGACAGCGGCATCGAAGGCAACAAACTCGGCCGCGCGCCCAAATACACCGCCAACATCGGCGTGAAATACCTGAACGACAAAGGCTGGGAAGCCGGCGGCGACGTGCGCTTCTACGGCGGCTACTACTCCGCCGCCGACAATGCCGAATCGGGCAAAATCGGCGCGTACAACCAAGTCAACCTCTACACCGCCTACAACTTCAAACAAGGCCGCGTCTCGCTCTACGCCGACAACGTGTTCAACCGCCGCCGCCCCATATTCATTTCCAGCGCCGACCGCCAAGACGCGCTCTACCAACGCCCCAGAAGCGTAGGCGTGAGTGCGGAATGGAAGTTTTAGGCGGAGCTGAAATGATGGAGGCCGTCTGAAACGGCCGTAACAACCGATTACCGTCATTAGCTTACGCAAGTCCGCTTCGCTACCCCCGCGCAGGCGGGAATCCAGACCCATCCGTACAGAAACTTATCGGATAAAGAAGTGCCTTTGAGTCTCCATTCTGGATTCCCACCTGCGCGGGCATGACGGCACAAGAAGTCTAATAAAAAGCCAGGCATAAATGCCCAACTATTGACCTACCCTGTTTCCCCAACACCCAAAGGAATCCCATGCACTACTTCACCCCTGCCAAAACCCTGCCCGAAGGCACCATCTACCTGACCGACCTGACCCACGTCGCCGACTTCGCCGACTGGCTGGCCGAATTCGAAACCCTGTTAAACCAAAACCGCCGCTTCGCCACCGTCTGCACCCCCATGCGACGGCAGGTAAACGACGAACAGCGCATTGCCGACCGCAAAACCTACATCGAATGGATAAAGGCACACCGGCCGCAACTCGCCGAACGCTGCGCCGCCATGCTCCTCATCGAACCCGACGCGGCGCAACTGGCGTTCTTCCGCGAACAATCGTCCAAACTCGCCCCCGCGCTGGGCGTGAACTACATCGTCGAAGCCGACGAGCAAACCGCCCTGCTGCGGGCGGAAGAAGCGTTGAAGGCCGTCTGAAAACAGAATCCATGCTCCGGCAGCAGTTCCATCACTCAGCCTTGCCTGCCCGATACGGATTTGAGCAAACCGACATTCTTTTGATAGCATGGGAACACTCGGCAACTGACTTTCAGGAGTACAAAAATGTCATTTACCACAATCATTTATGCCCACCCGTACGATCAAAGCTTCAATCACGGCATTTTGCGGCGTGTGCAGCAACTGTTGGACGAAAAAGGCGAAAAATACCGGCTGATCGACTTATACGCAGATGGCTTCAACCCCTCCTACACCAAAGAAGAGCTTGCCCTGTTCAACCAAGGCAAAGCCCTTGACCCGCTGGTTTTGCATTATCAGGAACTATTGAAAACCACCAACCGCCTGATTTTCATCTTTCCGATCTGGTGGGCGGATATGCCCGCCATCGTCAAAGGATTTGAAGACAAAGTTTTCCTGAAAACATTCGCCTACGTCCCGACTGCCACAGGCCTGAAAGGCAACCTATCCCACATCAAAGAAGCACTGGTCATCAGCACGTCCACCGCCCCCACATGGTATCTGAAATGGTTTGGCGGCAACGGCATCGGCAAAGCGATGGTGGGACACACGCTCAAAGGCATCGGTATCGCCAAACGCCGGTGGCTCAACTTCGGCAATATGGACAAATCCACCGCCGAACAGCGGCAGGCGTTTTTGGCAGATTTGAGCCGAAGCGTGTAATCTTCAGGCGGTCTCTTACTTCACCGCCGAATTTCCGCCGTCGGCAAACAAGGTCGCACCCGTTACAAAACTGCCCATCGGGCTGACGAGGAACAAAATCGCGGCGGCGATTTCTTCGGGTCAGGCGATGCGTTTGACCGCATGCAACCCTTCCGCCCATGCCCGCTGCTGCGGGTCGGTAGTCATCATTTCCGTATCCGTACCGCCGGGAAGCAGGGCATTGGCGCGGATACCTTGGGCTGCATAGTCGGCAGTAATGCCTTTTGCCAGCGCGGAAAGTGCGGCTTTGGCGCAGCCGTAGGCGGTTTTGTTCGGCAGGGCACAACTGGTGCCGACAAAGCTAGACGTGAACACAATCGCGCCACCACCGCGTGCGAGCATAAGGGGAATTTGGCTGCGCGCGCCAAGAAAGGCAGCGGTTAGGTTGCCGTCCAGCGTATCACGCCATTCGTCGGGCGAGATGTCGGCCAAGGGTTTGTATGCACCGATAATGCCTGCATTGTTGACGGCAATATCTAGGCCACCGAACTCGCGTTCCGCCGTGCGGACGACGGCTTCATGCGTTTCAGGCAGCACCGCGTCGCCTGCAACAGCAACAGCCCGTCCGCCGCGTGCGCGTATCAGTGCGGCGGTTTCTTCCAGTTTGTCGGCACGGCGGGCACATAAGACAACGTTTGCGCCGTGCTCCGCCAACAGCAGTGCAACCGCGCGACCGATACCCGACGACGCGCCGATAACGGCGGCGGTTTTATTGTTCAAATTCAATAAGCTTGACATAACGTTCCTTACATATGCGGTTAAAGACGATGCAAGTTTAAGGAAGCCGCGATATAAAGACGACCCGATTATTGATGAATTTCAGACAGACAAACAATCTTTCCATCAACAATCGGGTCGTTTCTTGTCGGCTTTCAGGCTATCCTATCCCATACAACGACAGGATAATTTATGAACTTAAATCAAACCCGCCAATTCCTCCGCATTGCCCGCGCCATCGAATACCTTTACGACCATGCCGCCGAGCAGCCCGATTTGGCACAGGTGGCGGCGGCAGTGCACGTCAGTCCCGAACATTTGCAGCGCGAATTTTCCGCATGGGCGGGCATCAGTCCGAAAAAAATGCTGCAACACATCAGTATCAGCCGTGCCAAAGAAGCCCTGAAAAACAGCGAAAGCGTGGCGGAAGCGGCGCATTGCGGCGGACTGAGCGGCACGGGGCGGCTGCACGACTTATTTGTCGGCATCGAAAAAATGACTCCGGGTGAATACAAAAACGGCGGCGCAGGCCTGCAAATCCATTACAGCCTGATTCCCGGCCCCTTTGGCGACCTGTTGGCAGCAGCAACAGACAAAGGCATCTGCTTCATGCGTTTTTCAGACGACCCTTCCGCCGCCCTGAACGAATTGCGCGCCGAATATCCTAACGCCCGCCTCATCGGGCAGGAAACCGCGTTCCACCGCCAAGCCGCCGACATCTTCCGCACACAGCGCGGCTGCGTTACCCTGCACATCAAAGGCACGCCCTTCCAGCTCAAAGTCTGGCAGGCGCTGCTCGATATTCCCGCAGGCAGCCTGCAAAGCTACGGCACGGTGGCGCAGCGCATGGGTTCGCCCAAAGCCGCACGCGCCGTCGGCACCGCCATCGGCAAAAACCCCGTCGCCGTACTCATCCCCTGCCACCGCGTCATCAGAGAAAGCGGCATCATCGGCGGCTACCGCTGGCAGCGCGGACGTAAAATGGCGATATTGGCGCACGAATTGGGAGATGCTGATGACGCTTGACCTCTTCCCCGAAACCGCCAACCCGCACGCCAACCTTCTGCCCTACGACGGCATCGTCAGCGATTTCGGACGGATTTTCACCATCGCCGAAGCTGACCGTTATTTTAAAATTTTGCAGCGTGATATTCCCTGGCGGCACGACGAAGCCGTGATATTCGGCAAGCACATCATCACTGCCCGCGAAGTCGCGTGGTACGGAGACACGTCCTACAACTACGGCTATTCCGGCGCAAACCGCATCGCCCTGCCGTGGGATGGCGTCTTGCCCGAACTCAAAAACCGCGTGGAAGCCGCCATCGCCGACATCTGCCCCACCCGCTTCAACTCCTGCCTGCTCAACCGCTACAACAACGGCAACGAAGGCATGGCGTGGCACAGCGACGAAGGGCAGGGGCTGGTCAAAGACAGTGCCATCGCCTCCCTCAGCCTCGGCGCAACGCGCAAATTCGCCTTCAAACACAAAGAAAGCAAGGAAAAATGCGAAATGTGGCTGGAACACGGACAGCTCATTTTGATGCACGGCGAAACGCAGAAACACTGGCTGCACACCATCCTGAAAAGCACCCGCATCCAAGAGCCGCGGATTAATCTGACGTTTCGGGTGATGAAAGGATAAAAAGGGGCTGCTTTTTTCCATTTCAGACAGCCCCCGAAAGTCGTCTGAAAAACTGCTTGAAAATGTAAAACAGAAAAGCCGTAGGTCGTCTGAAACGTTTTTCAGACGACCTACCGCACCCACATCATTCCCGTACACTCGCAATAGGGAGCCATCCATGTCCCAACAAACCCCGACATCCCCCGCCCCGCGCGACTGGCTGCTGCTTATCGGCGGCAGCACCTACAAATTCACGCTGACCGGTTTTTATCTGGTCGCGCTGGTCGCTATTTTGAAAAACCACGGTTACAGCCTGAACCAACTGAGCTGGATACATTTAATCGGCGGTATCGAAGCGGCGAAGGTGTTGTTTGCCGCGCTGATGGAGCGGCGGCCGGCGGGGCGGTTCGGGCGGTTTCGCGGCTGGCTGCTGGCGGCGACGCTGGGACTTTCGGCGGTGTTCGGGCTAATGGCCTGCACCGACATCACGCAGAACTTCCCGCTGCTTTTGATCTGCTGCGTTTTGCTCTCGGCAATGTCGGCGGTGTACGGCTGCGCAATGTTAGGCTTGTCGTGCATCGTCCTGCCGCACCGCGAACGCGGTTTCGGTGGCGTAATTCAGACGATGGCGGCGCGCGGCGGCAAGATGATCGGCGGCGCACTGGTGTTGTGGCTGTATCAGGAATACGGGCAGACGGCGGCGGCGGGCTTTATGCTGGCGTTCACCCTGCTGATGCTGCTGCAACTCTTGTGCTACCGCGAGCCGGAAAGCCCGACGGCGCAAGGCGGTTTGACGGCGTTGGCGGCGCGGCTGGTCTCCTTTTGGCGGCGGCCTGAAACGGGCTGGCAGTGGCTGGTTTTACTGTTTGCCGTTGCCGCACCGTATGCGTTTGCGGCGGCGACTTTTGTGCCCAAGCTGGCGGATTTGGGCTTCACTCCGAAGCAGACGGGCGGGATTCTGGCGGTGGGCATTCCTGTTGCCTGCCTGATTGTGACGCCACTGTCGGGCTGGTTTTCGCGCAATTATCCGCACCGCAAACTCGTGTTCCTGCTCTACGCGCTGCAACTGCCGCTTTTGGCGTCCATGACCGCCATCGACGCGCTCGCCCGCGTCCACCCTTGGCTGCCGCCCGCGCAAATCATCTCCCTGAGCCTGAGCTACACGCTGCTGCTGCCGGTGATACTGGCGTTGGTGATGGACAAATCCGACCGCGCCACCGCCGCACTCGACAGCAGCCTGCAATTTTCCGTCGTCCTGCTCGGCAGTTACGCGGCCGGTTTCGCCGCCCTGCGGCTGGCAAAGTCGGTTGGCTATGCCGATGCGTACTGGGCGGCGGTGGGCCTGTCCGTATTGGCGGGCGGGCTGCTGTATGCGTGCCGAGGCTTGTTTGATTCAGACGAGCCGTCATGAAAGCCCTGTACCTTCGTATTTGAAGTGCAACGGTTTCCCGAATAAAAACAGGACACATCATCTACATCCCTTCTGAACGATACCCCCTTTCAGACGACGTTTCCTTTTAAATCGACATAGAACTTTTCAGCGGTTGCATTGCCTATTATGTTTTACCGTTCAAAATGACAGACCATTTCAAAAGGAACATATTAATGTCAGAAACTGTTACCTACGATCCCTCCCGCTACGGTGCCAAAGCCGCATACACGACTTATGAAGCCGACCAGGGTACACTCTCAGCAGGTGCAACAGTCAAAAAAGCCGCTTCCACACACTCTACTGCCCACGAAGCCAGCAAACAGTCTTACGTTGACCTGCCGGCCAATGCCGCCGTTTCGTTTACAGCAAAAGCGGATGCGGATGCCGCCACCCTCCGCTATACCGTTCCCGACGGGGCAACCGGCAAAGTTGAAATCCAAGTAAACGGCAAACCCGCAGCCAACCTCGATTTATCATCAAAACACAACTGGCAGTATTTGGAAAATTATGAACACCACAAAGGCGAAGACATCAAAATCCACGATACGCCTGCTGCCGACCGTGTCGCCCGCTTCCAGTTCGACGAAGTGGGGACGCTGTTGAAAAATACATCCATCCAAAGCGGCGACATCGTCACCATCGTCAACCAATCAGGCAACACCCCGGTCGGTATCGACTTCGTTGAATTGGAAAAAGCCCCTTCCGCGATCAAACAGCCCGCAAACAGCGTCAGCATTACCGATTTCGGCGCAAAAGCAAACGACGGAATCGATGATTCGAAAGCCTTGACGGCGGCAATCGAATCGGCAAAAACCTCCGGAAAATCCGTTTACATTCCCGAAGGGCAGTTTGATTTCGACCACCAGCTCCACATCTATGTCCCTAAAGGAATCAGCATCGGCGGCGCCGGCAGGTGGCATACCAAACTGCATTTCACGAGCGAGGAACCGCCCGTTTTTGAAAACGGTACAGTGAAAAAAGGCGGCGGCATCGTGTTTGAACACGGCAGCAACAATATTGATTTCGGCAATCTGTCGATGGATTCAAATTTGGCATCCCGTTTCCACCAACAAGCCAACTACAAAGGCATTTCCGGCATTTTGGGCAAAGGCTCGTCCATCCACGACATCGCCATTGAGCATTTTGAAGTAGGCATCTGGACCGGCGATTACGCCAAAGTGGACAATGAACACCCACTGCACTACACAGACGGACTGACCGTCTCCAACGCCCTCATCCGGAACAATCTCGCAGACGGCATTAATTTTGCGCAGGGAACCAGCCATTCGACCGTCATCAATTCCAACATCCGAGGCAACGGCGACGACGGTCTGGCGACATGGTCGAGCATTGCAGACCAAACAGAATCCAAAGTAGCCGAAAACAACCGTTTCCTGAACAACACCGTCGAACTCGGCTGGCGCGCGGCAGGTATCGGCATCTTCGGCGGCGCCGGACATGAAGTAGCCGGCAACCTGATTCGCGACAATGCCGCATGGTCGGGCATACGCCTCAACACCGTTTTCCAAGGACACAATTTTGACCTGAACAAAAAAGGTATTTCGGTTCGGGACAATCTGTTAATCGGCAACGGCACCCGAACCGACACATACGGACGCGAAAAAGGCTCTATCGACTTTGAAGAAGAGCATGGCGCAATCAAAAACGTCAAAGT
Organism: Neisseria sicca VK64; assembly: GCF_000260655.1. Lineage (GTDB taxonomy): Bacteria > Pseudomonadota > Gammaproteobacteria > Burkholderiales > Neisseriaceae > Neisseria > Neisseria sicca_B. Next base: position 3,513 of record NZ_AJMT01000182.1, on the reverse strand, counting down.
CGAAAACAACATCATCGCCGACAACCTGTCCGACACAGCCATCACTAAAACATTGCCGATTTCAAACGGCAAAGGCATCGCCCTATCCGGCAACAACATCATCGGAAATGCGGCGGTTTCTGCCCCGTCCGCCGTTGATCATCCGGAAAAAGTTACCTCCATTACCCGTCAGGAACTCAGCAATATTCCCGATCAAAATTATTATTACGCCAACGAAACCACCGGCTTCAAATCCGTCAGCGTTACCTATATTACAGGCACGGCAGGCAGCGACAGCATCAAAGGCACAGACGGCATAGACCATATTGACGGCAAAAGCGGCGATGACAGCATTTATGCCGGCGGCGGCAACGATACCGTATTCGTCAGCGGTGGAACCAACTTCATCAGTGGCGGCGATGGCAACGATATCGTCAGAGGCGGCGACGGCAGAGATACCGTCAATGGAGATTCGGGAAACGATGTGATTTTCGGCAACGGCGGAGACGACCATCTCAATGGTGGGGCGGGCAATGATACGTTGTTCGGCGGCGAAAACAACGATGTCTTTTATGGCGAGGCAGGCAAAGACGTCCTGTATGGCGGCTCAGGCGACGACTTACTGTTTGGCGGTTTAGACGACGATATCCTGTATGGCGGCGCAGGGAATGATACCTATGTCTTCTGCTTCGGAGAGGGACACGACACCATTTCCGACAATCACGGCAACAACGCCCTCCAATTCGGACAAGGCATCGCCGTCAAGGATTTGCATATCCATGCAAGCACCGACGCAAACGGTTCAATCGATTGGGAAATCACCATTGCCAATTCAGGCGGTAAAATCACCATCGACAACCAATATCTCAAAGGCAGCAACACCGCTTCTGTCGGAGAATTCCGATTTGACGAAGGGACATTTACCGTAGAAACCCTGCTGGACAAACTGTCGGCAAGCGGTCAAACCGGCGGATTTGAAACGGTCAACAACGGAGTCGGCAGCTTTAGCTACACCGCCGATACGGAAAACGTGCAGCACTACGATGCCGTAACGCAACCGGTAATTTTATAGCGGCCTGATGGAAATTCAGAACCGGCGTGGTTTGGTTCTGACTTCCACGCCAACCCCGCAGGATATTAGGCTGCTGTAACTGTATGGCGAAGTCAGGCTGAAATGTTCACGCTGTCCGCACAAACAAGAGGTCGTCTGAACCGGTTTTCAGACGACCTCTCTCAATTTTTGGCATAAAATATCTTTTTTTACACATTTTAATTTAAATCATTTCTCAAATCATAGCCATTTAAAAAATTCACGCCAAAAGCTTATCGTTCTACGCACCATCCATGCGTTATTTTCCGCCGCGTCCGCCATCCAGTATTATCCCCGACTACGCTTTGTTACAATTCAGCCAATTTTATTTCTCGACATATCCCGCTATGAGTCATTCATCCTCTTGGTCTTCCAAAATCGGTTTCGTCCTTGCCGCGGCAGGCTCTGCCATCGGTTTGGGTGCGATTTGGAAATTCCCTTATACCGCCGGTACGAACGGCGGGGCAATTTTTGTCCTTCTGTTTGTCATCTTCACGATTATCGTGGCGTTGCCGGTACAGCTTGCCGAGTTTTATATCGGGCGCACAGGCGGTAAAAACGCCATCGATTCGTTCAAAACCCTGCGTCCCGGCTCGCTTTGGCCTTGGGTCGGCAGGATCGGTGTGGCGGCGTGCTTCATTTTATTGTCGTTTTACAGCGTAGTCGGCGGCTGGGTTTTGAATTATGTCGTACACAGCTTCACCGGCGAAATTGCCCCGAACGTTGATTTTGGCGCCCTATTCGAAAAAACAATTTCCAATCCGACAAGCTCGATTCTTTATCAGGGGCTGTTCATGCTGATTACCATTTGGGTAGTCAAAGGCGGAATCTCTGACGGCATTGAAAAAGCAAACCGCTATCTGATGCCTGCTTTGTTTATTTTGTTTATCGTTTTGGCCATCCGCTCGCTGACCTTGCCCGGCGCGATGGAAGGCGTCAGTTTTTTATTGAAACCGGATTGGTCGAAAATCAAATCGGAAACGATGCTGACCGCGCTGGGTCAGGCTTTCTTTGCGTTGAGTATCGGCGTATCGGCAATGATTACCTACGCCTCGTATTTGGGGAAAGATCAGGATATGTTCCGCTCGGGCAATATCATTATGTGGATGAACCTGCTGGTATCGCTGCTGGCAGGCTTAGTCATCTTTCCGGCGGTATTCGCGTTGGGTGCCACGCCCAGCCAAGGTCCCGGTCTGATTTTCGTGGTCTTGCCTGCCGTATTCATGAAAATTCCGTCCGGCAACTATCTGTTTGCCGTGTTCATGATGTTGGTTGTCTTTGCCACGCTGACTTCAGCGTTTTCCATGCTGGAAACCGTCATTGCGGCAACCATCCGCCAAGATGAACGCAAACGCAGCCGGCACACTTGGGCCATCGGCATTGCCATCTTTATTGTCGGCATCCCTTCTGCCCTATCCTTTGGCGTATGGAGCGATGTGCTTATTTTCAATAAATCTATTTTTGATTTATGGGACTACATTATTACTGCCATCATTATGCCGCTATGCGCATTAAGCATCTCCATCTTTACCGGCTGGATTCAAGACAGGCAGTCCGTTTTGACCCATGCCGGCATGGGCAGTACCGTACCGAAAACGCTTCTATATCTATGGCTGGGCGCGTTGCGCTACATCGCTCCGATTGCCATTATCGTGGTCTTCATCAATTCTCTTCAAATCATCTGATTTGCCACTATAGTGGATTAAATTTAAATCAGGACAAGGCGACGAAGCCGCAGACAGTGCAGATAGTACGGAACCGATTCACTTGGTGCTTCAGCACCTTAGAGAATCGTTCTCTTTGAGCTAAGGCAAGGCAACGCCGTCCTGGTTTAAAGTTAATCCACTATATTTGCCTTCAAAAATGAAGCAGAAATTTGAGAGATATCGTGGATAAGATAAGATGAGGAGAAAACTTATTCCGGTTATTTCGACAAATAAGGATAACGGCAGGCAAATACCCTACTTCTATTTCAATTCACATCAACAAAAAAGGAAGAAACCAAGGTTTCTTCCTTTTGTATTTGAAGCCAAATACTTAACCACCAAAGTCATCCAAGAGGATGTTTTCATCTTCCACACCCAAGTCTTTGAGCATTTTGATGACAGACTGGTTCATGATCGGCGGGCCGCACATATAGAATTCGCAGTCTTCCGGTGCTTCGTGGTTTTTCAGGTGGTTTTCGTAAACCACGTTGTGGATGAAGCCTGTGTAGCCGTCCCAGTTGTCTTCCGGCAGCGGATCGGACAAGGCGACGTGCCATGTAAAGTTCGGGAACTCTGCTGCGAGTTGGTCGAAGTCTTCAACATAGAACATTTCGCGTTTGGAGCGTGCGCCGTACCAGAAGGTGATTTTGCGTTTGGAGTTCAAACGTTTCAACTGGTCGAAAATGTGGGAGCGCATCGGTGCCATACCTGCACCGCCGCCGATAAATACCATTTCCG
>NZ_AJMT01000181.1:0-6394 GCF_000260655.1 Neisseria sicca VK64 | reverse complement strand
AAATATAGTGGATTAACTTTAAATCAGGACAAGGCGACGAAGCCGCAGATAGTACAGATAGTACGGAACCGATTCACTTGGTGCTTCAGCACCTTAGAGAATCGTTCTCTTTGAGCTAAGGCGAGGCAACGCCGTACTGGTTTAAAGTTAATCCACTATAAAACGCCACTGTCTGTACCTTTGGGTAACAAATTGCGACCAATCGGAAATTTTATCCGCATTTTTTTCAAATCATAGGCATATTAATATGCAAACGTGGTTTGATTATTGCAAACTTCCTTCTTGGGTCACGCCGGAGCGTATGGTGTTTCGGCTGTCCGCATTTTTTAACTCATTTTTATGGAAACCCCATGATGAAAAGCAACCGTCTTGCCTGCGCTGTTTTGGCAGCCTTGTTATCCCTCCAAACCTTGCCTGCGTATGCCGCCAAACCGGATACTGCTTCAGCCGTCGAAGCATCTGCGCCAAACTCGAAAAACGCTTCAACTGTTTCAGAGGACGAGATCGCCAAACAAACAATCACCGGCCCGGCAGTTATTGACTTGGGTAACCAGGCAAAACTGAAACTGCCCGCCAAAATGGTCTTTATTAAAAAAGATGCCGCCAATAGCTTGATGGAAGAATGGGGTAATGGCACAAATCCCGACCGCTACGGGTTGATTATTCCGGAGCAAAAAAATAAAGACAGCGCAGCCCCTTGGTGGGTCGATTTGAATTTCAATGATTCCGGTTACATCAAAGACGATGATGCCAAAGAATGGGATGTCGAAGGCATGCTCAAGCAGCTGAAAGAAGGTTCTGAGGAGCAAAACAAAGAACGCGCCGCCCGCAACCTGCCTGAATTGGAAACGCGCGGCTGGGTGGAAAAACCGCAATATGATGCGGCTACCCACCGCCTGATTTGGTCGATTGACGTTTGGGAGAAAAACAAACCCGACCAAAATCCTGCCATCAACTACAACACTTACCAGCTCGGCCGCGAAGGCTTTATCGAACTGACCATGGTCACCGATTTGAACAGCGTAGACCAATACAAACCTATCGCACGGGAATTATTGGGCAATATCGAATTCAACGAAGGCAAGCGTTACAGCGATTTCAATGCCGCGACCGACAAAGTGGCGGAATACGGATTGGCAGCTCTAGTCGGCGGATTGGCTGCGAAAAAACTGGGCTTGTTGGCTCTTGCAGGCGCATTGCTCGCCAAATTCGGCAAATTGATTGCTGTCGGCGTGATTGGGGCAGGCGCGCTGTTTAAAGGCTTATGGCGCAAAAAAGATAAAAATCAAAGCGAAGAATAAGTTTCTGCGAAACTAAAAAAGGTCGTCTGAAAATTTCAGACGACCTTTTCAACGTTTTAAGAACGAATCCGTTTCAACACTTCTTCCTTGCCGATTAATGCCAACACGGCATCAACGCTGGGGGTTTTCGCTGTGCCGCAGACGGCGAGGCGCAGGGGCATGCCGAGTTTGCCCATTTTGATGCCTTCTTCGTCGCAGAAGGGTTTGAACAGGTCGTGGATGGCTTCGGCGTTCCAGTCTTCCAGCCCTTCGAGGCGTTCGGCGAAGCGCAGCATACGGGCGGCGGCTTCGTTGTCCCAATGTTTCTGCACGTCCGCTTCGGCGGGCGTTTGTTTGACGTAGAAGTAGAGGCACTCGTCAGCGAGCGTGTTCAGGTCTTGGGCGCGGTCTTTGACCAGTGCCAACACGTCTTCCAACGCGGGTTTTGCCGTGTCGTAAATGTCGCGCAGGGCGAGGCGGGGTTTGACGAGTTCGGCGAGTTTTTCGTTGGGCGTGATTTTGATGTGTTCGCTGTTTATCCAGTAGAGCTTTTTCAAGTCCATGCGGCTTGGAGACGGGGAAACGTCTTTCAAATCAAACCATTCGATGAATTGTTCCATCGTGAAGAACTCGTCGTCGCCGTGCGCCCAGCCCAAACGAGCCAGATAGTTGAGCATGGCTTCAGGCAGGATGCCCATCGCGCCGAAATCGGTGATGGCGACGGTATCACCGCTGCGTTTGGAGATTTTTTTGCCTTGTTCGTTGAGAATCATGGGCAGGTGGCCGTATTCGGGCAGGTTCGCGCCGATGGCTTTTAAGATGTTGATTTGTTTCGGGGTGTTGTTCACATGGTCGTCGCCGCGGATAACGTGGGTAACGCCCATGTCGTAGTCGTCCACGACGACGCAGAAGTTATAGGTCGGCGTGCCGTCGGCGCGGGCGATAATCAGGTCGTCAAGTGCTTCATTGGGGATAGAGATTTCGCCTTTGACCAAGTCCGTCCATTTGGTCACGCCGTCCAGAGGCGTTTTGAAACGGACAACAGGTTGCACGTCGGCAGGGATTTCGGGCAGGGTTTTGCCTGCTTCGGGGCGCCAGCGGCGGTCGTAAGTCGCCGTGCCTTCTTTTTCGGCTTTCTCGCGCATGGCTTCCAGCTCTTCTTTGCTGCAATAGCAGTAGTAGGCGGCGCCTTTTTCCAAGAGTTCGGCGATGACTTCTTTATAGCGATCGAAACGGCGGGTTTGGTACACGACGTTGTCGGCGTTGTCGTAATCGAGACCGACCCATTTCATGCCGTCGAGGATGATGTTGACGGATTCGGCGGTGGAACGCGCCAAGTCGGTGTCTTCGATACGCAATAGGAACTCGCCTTTGTGATGGCGGGCAAACGCCCATGAAAACAAGGCGGTGCGCACGCCGCCGATGTGTAAGTAGCCGGTGGGGCTGGGGGCGAAACGGGTTTTGACGGTCATGATGGCTCCAGAATCTTTTAAAACGGGTATTTTACTGTTTTTAGACGGAATCGGACAATGAAAGGTCGTCTGAAAACCTCAAAATTCGGTTTTCAGACGACCTTTTTTCCTTTATTCGTCTTCTGTTTTACTCATTGTCAGCCAGTCCCAAAAGTTTTCGCTCCATTTGCCGATGCGGTAGAGGAAGAGGGCGTAGCTTTCTTGGAGCAGGAATTTGTTTTTTTCTTTGCTTTGGTCGAACCGCGTGGTCGGCGTGGCGGAGATGTAGGCTTCGATGTCGAGGTCGGAGGCGATTTCGAGGGCGCGGGCGAGGTGGTAGGGGTCGCTGACGATGATGATGCTTCCGATGCCTTCGGCGCGCAGTATCGGGCGGATGTTGCGGATGTTTTCGTAGGTGTTGCGCGAGGTGTTTTCAAAGAGGATGTTGTGCGCGGGTATGCCTTGTTTGAGGGCGTAGCGCCGACCGACTTCGGCTTCGGTCATGTAGCCTTTTTTGGGTGTTCCGCCGGTAAAAACGATTTTTTCGACGCGGTGGCTTTGGTAGAGGGTGATGGCGTGGTTGATGCGTTCGCGGAAGATGGGCGAAGGCCGTTTGTCCCACGCGGCGGCACCGAGCACGAGGGCGGCATCGGCGCGGATATGACCGGGCAGGGGCTGCGAGCCGGTGTGGTACACCTGCCATGCGCCCTCGCCGAATATGCCGAGTACCAACAGGATACTCAGGCCTATGCCGCGAAAGAGGTAGTAGCGCAAGCCGTTGCGGCTGCGGAACAGGGAAATCATGTAGGGACGGCCTTCCCGCGCTTCAGTCCAACAAGGCTTCGATGTTTTCGAGCGGTCTGCCGATGGCGGCTTTGTCCTGTGTGGTCAGGATGGGGCGTTCGAGCAGGGCAGGGTGGGCGGCAATGGCTTCGAGCAGGGCTTGGTTGTCGAGGTCGGGCTTGTCCAAGCCGAGTTCTTTGTACAAGTCGTCTTTGACGCGCATCATGCCGCGTACAGACTCCAAGCCAAGCTTGGCGAAAATGTCTTTCAGTGTCGCCAAGTCGGGCGGGGTGTCGAGGTATTTGACGACTTCGGCTTTGATGCCGCGCGCTTCAAGCAGGTCGAAAGCGGCGCGCGATTTGCTGCAACGGGGGTTGTGGTAGAGCGTGAATTCAGACGACATAGGGTTCTCCAATGTTTTTAGATTTTGCTGATGGGCTTTATTATCGGCTGCCTTGGCGATTTCCTCAACTTATCACCCAATAATCGTCATTTTTTACCGCTAAAATCCAACATCTTCATTTTCTCCATAGACAGCACGCTGAAAGGGGTTACAATGCGTTCATCTGATTGATGCAAAGGATGGAACTTATGAAAAAATTATTGCTTGCCTCTGTTTTGATGATCGCCGCCCTGTCTGCCCCGGCGTTTGCCGCCGACCCGCTGGCAGGCTGGAACGACAACAAGCCGCAAAGCCTGCAATCGCTCAAAGCCCCCGTGCGCGTGGTGAACTTGTGGGCGACCTGGTGCGGTCCGTGCCGTAAGGAAATGCCCGCCATGTCCGCTTGGTACAAAGCGCAGAAAAAAGGCAGCGTCGATATGGTCGGTATCGCGTTGGATACTTCCGACAACATCGGCAAATTCCTGAAACAAACCCCTGTCAGCTATCATGTTTGGCGCTATACCGGTGCGGACAGCCGCAATTTCATGAAATCTTACGGCAACAACGTCGGCGTATTGCCGTTCACCGTCGTCGAAGCCCCGAAATGCGGCTACAAACAAACCATCACCGGCGAAGTCAACGAAAAAAGCCTGACCGCCGCCGTCAATGCGGCTAAAGAGAAATGTAAATAAGCCAGGCTGAAACCGAACTGAGACAACAAAAAGGTCGTCTGAAAACCAGAAATCTCTGGTTTTCAGACGACCTTTTTATCTTTTGAGGGTTACACGCCCTGTTTCAGGCTGGCTTCGATGAAGCCGTCCAAATCGCCGTCCAATACGGCTTTGGTGTTGCCGACTTCGTAGCCTGTGCGCAAGTCTTTGATGCGCGAGGAGTCCAAGACGTACGAACGGATTTGGCTGCCCCAACCCACATCGGACTTGCCTTCTTCCAACGCCTGTTTCTCTTCGTTGCGTTTGCGCATTTCCAATTCATACAGTTTGGATTTCAACATTTCCATCGCAGCGGCTTTGTTGGCGTGTTGCGAACGGTCGTTTTGACATTGCACCACAATCCCTGTCGGCTCGTGGGTAATGCGCACGGCGGAGTCGGTTTTGTTGATGTGCTGACCGCCCGCGCCCGATGCACGGTAGGTGTCGATGCGCAAATCGGCGGGGTTGATTTCGATTTCGATGGAATCGTCGATTTCGGGATAGACGAACACGGAGGCAAACGAGGTGTGGCGTTTGTTGTTCGAGTCAAACGGCGAGTAACGCACTAGGCGGTGAACGCCGGTTTCGGTGCGCAAGAGGCCGTAGGCGTATTCGCCTTCCACGCGGATGGTGGCGCGGTTGATGCCCGCGATTTCGCCGTCGTCTTCTTCAAGGATTTCGATTTTGAAGCCTTTGCGTTCGGCGTAGCGGCTGTACATGCGGAACAGCATACCCGCCCAGTCTTCCGCTTCCGTACCGCCCGCGCCTGCGGTGATGTCGATAAAACAGTTGTTCGGGTCGGCGGGCTGGTTGAACATCCGCTTGAATTCCAAATCCGCCATCTGTTTTTCCAGTCCTGCCTCGTCTTCCTGCACGGCGGCGAAACCTTCTTCGTCGTTTTCTTCAACGGTCATTTCAATCAGCATGCGGTTGTCTTCGATGCCCGACGCGATGTTGTCGAGCGTCAACACGATGCCTTCGAGGATTTTGCGCTCTTTGCCGATTTCTTGGGCGCGTTTGGGGTCGTTCCACAGCTCAGGGTCTTCGGAAAGGCCGATGACTTCTTCCAATCGGTCTTTCTTGCCCTGATAGTCCATATAGACGCGGATGTCTTCGCTGCGCTTTTCCAAATCGTTCAGGGTGTTGTTGAGCTGGTTGATTACTTCGGCTTCCATGATTCTTGTGTGCTTTCAAAATTTTAGGGGCGTATTGTAAGGGATTTGCGGGCATTTTTCTATGATAAAGGTCGTCTGAAAACCTGAATCTCAAGTTTTCAGACGACCTTTGCGTTCGCACCATCCGCCAGCCATGCGGCGGATTCATATCCGGTCTGACCGGATTATTTATTCAGACGCTGCCATTGTGCGGGGGTGTAGGTTCGGGTAGTGGTTTTCTCGTTGCCACGACGGTCGGTTCGGGTTTCAGTTACCACGACCTTGTCCTCGTCAGAGGTATCGACTGAACGGGAGTAGAACGGCACCAGACTATACTCATCGTGGTTGTAACGGTAGCGTTCTTCGATACGGGTGCAGCAGTCGACTTCATTCGTCACAATCAGGGCTTTTTGTTTGTTGTCGACGCGGAACATCCCCATGTAATTCTTGGTCAATTCAGTCAGTGAATAACTTTGGCTAAAATCACCATACTCGCCTTGCTCGTAGATGTCGTATGTAGGAGAGTTTTTAGGGCCTTTATTGCCGGTTGCAACGGCAATATCCTTGCGTCCGTCAAAGGTGAAGTCTTTCATAATCAAAGGGCTTTTTGCCGCAGAGATTTTGCTGCCTTCGC
>NZ_AJMT01000180.1:0-3591 GCF_000260655.1 Neisseria sicca VK64 | reverse complement strand
GCCGAACGCGGTGTGCGCTTCTTTGATGGCGGGGTCGATTTGGCTCAAACCGAGATAGGTGTTCTGAAAAATCGGCAACAGGGCGTAGAGCGTCAGCGCAATCAAAACCGGCGGCGAACCGATGCCGACAAAGGGAATCAGCAAACCGAGCAGCGCGAGGGACGGAATGGTTTGCAGGATATTGGTTACCTGCAAAACACCTTCCGCCCAACGCCGTTTATTTGCCAGCCATACGGCGAGCGGTACGGCCAGCGCAACGGCGCAAAGCAGGGCAATCAGGGAGAGGCGGAGGTGTTCAAGCGTCGCCTGCCACAGTTCGGCGGGCGGGACGGGAAGGAAATCGGGCATAAAGAATTGTCGGAATTGAAAATATTTCCGACAGTATAGCCTAAGGGGCAAAGAAGATAAAAAGGTCGTCTGAAAATCCGTTTTCAGACGACCTTTGCTTATGGGGGAATGCCTTACATCACATCCAACACATCAATGCCCAGCAAGTCCAAGCCTTGTTTCAACGTGTCGCCGGTGAGCTTCGCCAGTTGCAGGCGGCTGTTGCGGGTTGCGCCTTCGGCTTTGAGTATCGGGCAGGCTTCGTAGAAGCGGCTGAACAGGGTGGCAATTTGGTAAAGATAGTTTGCCAGATAGTGCGGATACGCCGTGTCCGCCACGCTTTGTAGTACGTCTTCGAATTTCAGAAGCTCGGCGGCAAGCTGTTTTTCCAGCGGTTCGGTCAAAACGGTGGGCGCAGTTGCGTCCCATTCGCCGGCTTTGCGCAACACGCTTTGCACGCGGGTGTAGGCGTATTGCAGGTAGGGGGCGGTGTTGCCTTCAAACGAGAGCATGGCGTCCCAGTCGAACACATAATCGCTGGTGCGGTTTTTGCTCAAATCGGCGTATTTGACCGCGCCGATACCGACGGTTTTGCCGATTTTCGCCGCTTCGTCTGCGCCCAATTCGGGATTTTTTTCTTTCACCAAAGCCGTGGCGCGCTCGACGGCTTCGGTCAGCAGGTCAACCAGTTTTACAGTGTCGCCGCTGCGCGTTTTGAACGGTTTGCCGTCTTTGCCCATCATGGTGCCGAAGCCGATAAATTCGGCTTTTGCATCTTCCGGCAGATAGCCTGCTTTGCGGGAAGTGGTAAAAAGTTGCTCGAAATGCAAGGCTTGGCGGTGGTCGACGACGTAGAGCAGACGGTCGGCTTTCAGACGACCTATGCGGTAGCGCAGGCACGCCAAATCGGTGGAGGCGTAGAGAAAGCCGCCGCCTTGTTTTTGCACGATAAATGCGGCGGGTTCGCCTTCTTTGTTTTTGAACTCATTCAAGAACACGACTTTCGCGCCGTCGTCTTCGACCGCCAGACCTTTTTGAACCAAATCATCGACCACGGGCTGCAAATCGTCGTTGTATTTCGATTCGCCCGCCACGTCTTCAGGGCGCAGTTTCAAGCCCAGCGTGTCGTAAACGGCTTGGGCGTGCGAGAGCGAAATATCGACAAACTGTTTCCACAACGCCAACACGGTTTCATCGCCGCCTTGCAGCTTCACAACATATTCGCGTGCGGTGTCGGCAAAGGCAGGGTCTTCGTCAAAGCGCACTTTGGCAGCGCGGTAAAACTGCTCCAAATCCGCCAACTCAAACGCGGCATTGTCTTTTTGCTGCTCAACCAAATAAGCGACCAACATGCCGAATTGCGTACCCCAGTCGCCGACGTGGTTTTGGCGGATGACGGTGTTGCCCATAAATTCCAACACGCGCGAAATGCTGTCGCCGATGATGCTGGAACGCAGATGGCCGACGTGCATTTCTTTTGCCAGATTGGGCGAGGAATAGTCGATGACGACGGTTTGCGGTTTGTCAGTTTTTGCCACGCCGAAACGTGCGTCATTCAAGGCCACATGAATGTTTTGGGCGAGAAATTCGGGGCGCAGGCGCAGGTTGATGAAGCCCGGGCCGGCCACTTCCGCGCTTTCAATCACGGCGTTGCCCGCCAATGCTTCGGCAACCTTTTGCGCCAACTCGCGCGGATTTTGTTTGGCTTTTTTCGCCGCACCCATCACGCCGTTGATTTGGAAATCGCCGTGTTCGGCGTTTTTGGTCGGCTGCAAGACAACAGGGCTGTCGGCGATGCCTGCGGCGGCAAAGGCGGCGGCGGCTTCGCGTTCGACGGTTTGATGTAGGTTCATGAAGTTCGGTCTCTCGGTTAAATTCAAATCAGGCGGTATTTTAAAAGAATTTGGGGTGTTGAAACAGGGCTAAGGTGAAAGGTCGTCTGAAAACCTTGGATTTGGGTTTTCAGACGACCTTTTGCATGAAGTTGGTTCTGCTCGGTTTTGATTGTTACGCAGCCATTATTTTTCTTCTTTGGAGGAGCTGTTGCGGGCGGCTTTGCCGTTGTCGGGTTTTGTTTGTTTTTGAGTTTTGCGGTTGTTTACCGCATCCAACCATTCTTCGCGTTCGGCTTTTATTTTGGCTGCAACTTCTTCCACCATCGTCTTCGGCGGCGCGGCCGCTGCCGCTTGCGCCTGTTGCTGGTATTTCTGCCAGTAATCCCAGCCGAACCATCCGCCGGCGGCAAGCAGGGCGATGAGGGGGATAATCAGCAAGAGCTTGGAAAAGGTTTTTTTATACGGTTCGGGTTCGGTGTCGAAAAAGTCGAATTCATCGACACAGTCAAGGGAGAAGCAGATATTTTCGGCTTCGTCGCGTCCGCGTCTGCCTTTGACGATGTCGAATGAGACGCGTTGGCCTTCGGCAGGCGGACGTGTCAGTGTGGTAAAGGCGGAAAGCGGGGCGAACACTTCTGTACCCATGCTTTCTTCACGGATGGCTCCAAATTGGCGGTTGTCATTCCAGCGTGTAATCGTACCGTAATAGCGCATAGTTTTATGTAATTTGAATAGTTGTTGTTTGGGTTGTATTTTAAACGAAATCTGTAAAGGAACAAGGGGAGCGGTTGATATTTAAATGTAAATTCTATGACATCGGGAACGGCAGGTTTCAGACGACCCCTGTCAGGCCGGCATGATTCGATAGGGAGGGTGATGTTTTAAACAAAAAAGGAAACATATCGTTTCCCTTTTCTGTTATTCAATAACGTAACCTTCTTTGTCCCAATTTGTCTTTTTCACTATTTGGTCGTTGGCGTAAACCGTTTCGGACTTTTTGGCTCCGTCGTCATACCATTCCAGAACAACGCCGTTGCGTTTGCCGTTGGTAATGGTAATTTCAGAAAGGGCGCGGCCGTTTTCGTCCCAACTCATGATTTCGGTCGGTTTGTCGTTGACCATGGTCATTTCGGTTTTCGGGCTGCCGTTGGGATACCATTGCTTCCAGTAGCCGTTTGCCTTGTCATGTTTGAATTGGATTTCGCTTTCTTTCGTACCGTTGCGGTAATAGCGTGAGCCGACGCCTTCGCTCAAGCCGTTCAGATAGGGCATGACCGCCGATTTTTTACCGTTGGGGTACCAGTTGGTCCATTCGCCGTTCGGCTTGCCGTTGCGGTAGCTGCCGATCATTTTCTTTTGCCCGTTGAAATGCCAGAGTGTCAAAGTACCGTTGTTGAGGACGGGAACGAAGGTTTTGATCTGCGCCGCC
>NZ_AJMT01000179.1:0-16261 GCF_000260655.1 Neisseria sicca VK64 | reverse complement strand
TATAGTAGATTAACTTTAAACCAGTACGGCGTTGCCTCGCCTTGGCTCAAAGAGAACGATTCTCTAAGGTGCTGAAGCACCAAGTGAATCGGTTCCGTACTATCTGTACTGTCTGCGGCTTCGTCGTCTTGTCCTGATTTAAAGTTAATCCACTATACATACGGCAGGAATCGAATCCATCAAAAAGGTCGTCTGAAAAACAAAATGTTCAGACGACCTTTTTGTCTGCTCCGTTTTCAACATTCCACAACGCGGACGGATACGGGGACGGCTTTTTTCTGGAGGGTGATGGCGAGTCCGGCAAGCGAGGTTTCTTTGTAGGTGGACTTCATGTCGCGCCCGGTTTGCAACATGGTTTGGATGACTTCGTCGAGCGAGACTTTTTTGTCCGTGCCGTCTTCCAACAGGGCGAGGGTGCCGAGTTTGAGGGCTTTTTCAGCGGCGATGCCGTTGCGTTCGATGCAGGGAATTTGCACCAATCCACCGACGGGGTCGCAGGTCAGACCCAAATGGTGTTCCATCGCCATTTCAGCGGCGTTTTCCACTTGTTTGGGCGTGCCGCCGATGACTTCGGCGTATGCGCCCGCCGCCATGGAGCAGGCGACGCCGACTTCGCCTTGGCAGCCGACGTCCGCGCCAGAGATGGAGGCGTTGGTTTTGTAGAGGATGCCGATGGCGCCTGCGGTGAGCAGGAAGTTTTCGACGCGCTCTTGTGTGGCGTGCGGGTTGAACTTGCGGAAGTAGTGCAGGACGGCCGGGATGATGCCGGCTGCGCCGTTGGTCGGGGCGGTAACGACGCGTCCGCCGGCGGCGTTTTCTTCGTTGACCGCCATGGCGTAAACCATAGGCCAAAGTTGGGTGTTGACGATTTCGGTTTCGCGCAGGGCTTTGAGTTTGGCGGCGAGCTGCGGGGCGCGGCGGCGGACGTTCAAGCCGCCGGGCAGTTCGCCGTCTGCCGCCAGCCCGCGTTTGATGCAGCCTTCCATAACGTCGGCAACGCCGGCGACGCGGCGGCGGATTTCGGCTTCGCTGCAACCGGCAAGCGCGGCTTCGTTTGCCAACACGGCTTCGGAAATATCGAGCTGGTTCATGCGGCATTGGGCGAGCAATTCGGCGCAGCTGGTGTAAGGGTAGGGGACCGGGCGCGTTTGTTCGGCTTGTTGGTCAAACTCTTGATCGGTAACGATAAAGCCGCCGCCGACGGAGTAGTAAATTTGTTCTTTGAGTTTGCCGCCGTCTTTGCCGTAGGCGGTGAAATTCAGTCCGTTCGGGTGTTTGGGCAACACTTGGTCGCCGCGTATATTCAGGTCGCTGTCGGGGTTGAAGCTGATTTCGCGTCCGTTGAGGCGGAGGATGTGTTGCGTGCGGATGCGTTCGAGACGGTCGGGGATGTCGGCGAGGGGGATGTCGTGCGGCAGGCTGCCTTCCAAGCCGAGCAGGAGGGCGTCGAATGTGCCGTGTCCGCGTCCTGTCAGCGCCAGCGAGCCGTAAATGTCGATGACGATGCGTTCGGTTTGCGCGTCCAGCCCTGATTGTTTGAGGTCGTCTGAAAAGGCGGCGGCGGCTTTCATGGGGCCGACGGTGTGGGAGCTGGAAGGGCCGATGCCGATTTTGAAAATGTCGAAAATGCTGATCATGATGTGTTTTCCCTCAATGTTGGCTGTTTGTGTGGCGGGATGCGGATGTTGTCTGTTTGTCGGGTGGTTTGATGTGTCGCGTGGGTTAAGGCTTGTTTTCACGCGTCTGAAAGTCTGCGTATTTTAGCCTTTTTTGTCGGACGGATGATGCGCGGGCTGCCGTCGCAAAAGTATACGGCATTATCCTGCTTTGCAGGGCGGGCAGATAGTGGGGCGGATGGTTTGTGACGGATTGGCATGATTTGCCGCGCGTAGCCATCATGGATTGGGTCGACTGAAATCTTGTTTGGGCTTGAAACGGGCGAAACGGGGTTTCAGACGACCTTGATGTATCGGCGTATCGCACGCTTTAGCCTAATGCAAACAATTCGCGGCCGTGGGCTTTCAGCCATGTTTCGGCGGCTTGGGTGTGCGGGGTGAGGCGGTTGACGGTTGCCCAAAACTGCGGACTGTGGTCGGGGTGGGGCAGGTGGCAGAGTTCGTGGATGCAGATGTAGTCTGCGACGTAATCGGGTGCGCCGATGAGCCGCCAGTTGAGGCGGATGCCGGTGGTGTGGCGGCAGACACCCCAGAAGGTTTTGGCGTTGGAGAGGGCGGTCGCGGCGGGAATGAGGGCGGTGGCGCGGGCGTGGTGTTCGAGGCGCGGCAGCAGGTATTCGCGGGCGCGTTCGTGCAGGAAGCGGCGCAGGTGGGTCAGTTGGGCGGCGGGTTCTTTGTCGGGCAGCAGGATTTCAGACGGCCTGATTTGGATGTGGCTGCCGTTGTGGACGGACAGGGTCGTCTGAACGCCTTGATACCAAATCCATTCGGGGAGGGTGTCGGCGGATGCGGCGGCGGTCGGGGCCTGGGCGAGGGTGCGGCGCAGCAGGGGTTCGTTGTCGGTCAGCCATTGGGCGAGGGTGCGATGGCTGACAAACGGGGGAACGTTGATGCTGACGGTGTCGCGGGATACGGGGCGCAGGATGAGGTTTTTCTTGGCGCTGCGTTTGAGCCGGATTCGGATGGACTGGCCGTCTGAAAGGGTGTGGGCGTAGTGGCGGGACATGGATTGGGTCGGTGTCGGGGCGAATCTGCGTTTTCAGACGACCTTTGCGACGGCAAACGGTCCTTTTCCTTCAATCAGGGGTTGTTGCGCTTCAATCCGTTTTTCGCATTCCGCCATCAATTCGGCTTCCGTACCGCTGTTGTGGGGGATGACGGGGTTGATGACGACGGTGATGGTGCCGGGGTGTTTGAGGAAGGAATTTTTCGGCCAGAATTCGCCGCTGTTGAGGGAGACGGGGACGATGTCCATTTCAAACATTTTCGCCATGCGCGCGCCGCCGAGTTTGTAGCGGCCTTTTTCGCCGGGCGGCAGGCGTGTGCCTTCGGGGAAAATGGTAATCCAGTAGCCTTCGTTTTTGCGCGCCATGCCTTGTTCCATCAGTTGTTTGCTGGCTTCGCGGCTGTTGCTGCGGTCTATGCCTATGGTTTTGACGAGTTTCAGGCCCCAGCCGAAAAAGGGGATTTTGAACAATTCGCGTTTGGCGACGTAAACCTGCGGCGGGAAGATTTCTTGCAGGGCGAGGGTTTCCCAGCCGCTTTGGTGTTTGGCGCAGATGATGGAGGGGCGGTCGGGGATATTTTCGGCGCCGATGAGGCGGTATTTGAGCCCGATGATGTGTTTGAGCGACCAGTTGAGGATGCGTACCCAGATTTGCGCCATTTTGTGCGCGCCGCCTTGGACGGGCAGGGCGAGGAGCATGAAGGGGAAAAGTAAAATCAGGCTGGTGCTGAGGATGAACCAGTAGGTCAGGTTGCGGATGAGGAGCATGTTTCTACCTGTCGGATGGGTCGTCTGAAATCTTGTTTGGGCTTGAAATGGGGCGAAACAGGGTTTCAGACGACCTCGTGTATTTACGGGTTTGCCTGTCCGTCTGCACGGTCTTGCGCGGCTTCGTGCATGATGTATTGGGAGAAGGCGAGCAGGCTGTCGAAGATTTGGGTGTTTTCGGGTAATTCTTTTTCCTGTTGCGACAGGGTTTTCTTGCCTTTGCCGGTCATGACGAGCGCGGTTTTGCCGCCGGCCTCGTGCATGGCTTGCAGGTCGCGCAGGCTGTCGCCGACCAGCCAGGTTTCGGCGGGGTCGGCTTTGAAGCGTTCGAGGATGTCGTAAATCATGCCGGGCTTGGGTTTGCGGCAGTCGCAGTTGTCGGCGGCGGTGTGCGGGCAAAACCAGATGCCGTCGATTTCGCCGCCCGCCTGACGGACGAGGCGGTGCATTTTGGCGTGCATTTCGGTCAGGTCTTGGACGGTAAAGTATTTGCGGCCGATGCCGGATTGGTTGGTGGCGACGGCGATGTTGTAGCCTGCCTGCGTCAGGAAGGCGATGGCGTCCATGCTGCCTTCTATGGGTATCCATTCGTCTACGGATTTGACGAAGTCGTCGCGGTCTTGGTTGATGACGCCGTCGCGGTCGAGGATGATGAGTTTCACGGTTGCTCTCCGACTGTGGATGCCAAATGGTTTTTCCATTGCTCAAATGCTGCCTGAAAGACGGGTTTGAGGCGTTTGTAGATTTCGGGGGTGTTGGGGACGTGGTAGAAGCCGCCGAGCGACGGGGTGTCGAGGGTGCGGACGTAGTCTTCTAAAAATGCACCGTAGCCGTCTTCTTCATTGTCGTAGTAATAGGAGGTGAATTTCTGCCCTTGTTCGGTGAAGTCGTCGGGCGTGAGCGCGCCGTCCATGTGTTTGAGCAGGAAGCGGCGGCCGCTGGTTCTGCCTTTGAGCATATTGGCGAAATCTTCCGCGCTTTCGGGGGCGGTTTGCCAAACGGGATTCGCCAGCCCTGCCTGCGCCGCCCATATCCAGTACATGCCGATATGCGTGGCGGCGTTTTCGGACGGCAGGCCTTCGGGATATTCTTCGTCTAGGTGGAAGCGGATGTTGTCGTACATGGACGGTCGTGTGCTGTGATTCGGAGGGTGTTTATTGTAACGGAAAACGGGAGAGGTCGTCTGAAATCTGTTTTCAGACGACCTCCGGGGTGTCGAATTTGCTTGTCAGCCTTTGAACACGGGGACGAGTTCGAGTTTGTTGAACACCCATGCTAGGACGTTGAGGAAGCCGAATAGGTTGACCCAGTAAATCAGCCATGCGCCGCCGTAAACGGTGTAGTTTTTGCCTTTGCCGAATTTTTGGCGCGAGCGCAGCAGCAATAAGGACGGGAGGGAACAGGTCCATACGGTGGCGACGAGTCCGACGTAGCCGATGGCGGTAACGAAGCCGGTGGGGAAGAGCAGGCAGGAAACCAGGGGCGGCAGGAAGGTAACGGCTGCGGTTTTGGTACGCCCTGCGAAGCCGTCGTCCCATTTGAAGATGTCGGCGATGTAGTCAAACAGGCCGAGCGTTACGCCCAGAAAGGACGTAGCAATCGCCATATAGGAGAAGAAAGACAGTATGGCCGCCATGCTGCCGGTCTGAACGAATTTCGACAGGGTTTCGATGAGGACGGATACCTGGCCGTCGGCGGCGATGACGGGGGCGAACTCGTTGCGCGGCAGGTTGCCTTGGATGGCGATTTGCCACAGGACGTAAATCACAAGTGCAATCAGCGTTCCTGCCCAGAGGGATTTGGCCACTTTGGGCGCGTCGCCTTTGAAGTATTTGAGCAGGCTGGAGACGTTGCCGTGGAAGCCGAAGGAGGCGAGGCAGACGGGCAGGGCGGCGGAGATGTAAATCCAGTACGGCGTACCGGACGGGGCTTGGGTGTCGAACAAGACGGGCAGTTTGGCTTCGGCAATCAGGCCGCCGGTCGCCCAGATGAAAGTCAGCACCATGCCGCCGATGAGGATGGAGGTGAAACGGTCCACCAGGCGGGCGGATGCCCACACGCAGGTGGCGAAAATCAGGAAGAAGGAGAGTTGTCCGACGGTCAGAGGGATTTTTATACCGAACGTGCTGCCCAGTCCTTTGGCGGTCAAGTCGCCGCCGACGAAGATGTAGGCGTAGGTGAGCAGGTATAGGACGAAGGCGACGGAGAGACCGTTGAAGACGTTCCAGCCTTGTCCGAGTAGGTCTTTGACCATGGTGTCGAAGCTGGCGCCGTGCGGATAGTGGGTGTTGACTTCAAGGATCATCAGACCGCTGGAAAGCATGGAAAACCAAGTGTAGAGCAACACAATCAGCGAGCCTGTGAACCAGACGCCGGAGGTGGCGGTCGGGTTGGCAAGCATGCCTGCGCCGATGACTGTACCGGCGATAATCATGGCGCCGCCGAATAGCGACGGGGTTTTGACGGACATGAAATTCTCCTCGGAAAAACAGTCCGCCATTATGCCGTAAAGTGTAAGGATTGGTAAGGAGGTCGTCTGAAAATTGCGGGGAAATGGCAGACAGCAGGGGTTTTTCGAGCGGGGTGGCAGCGTGTGGATGAGAGCGGTTTAATTTTTTGAAAGATAGGGAGAAACGGCGGTTTCTCCTTTTTTGTTTGATTGGGTTGAAAAAGGGTTTTTAGACGACCTTTTGCCTGAAAATGCCGAATTTACATATTTATACGGCATTTTATGGCTAATTTTTCTCTAATTTTGCCTTCCTAGAATGCGCAACCCTTACAGAGGCCGCATCCGAAACAGGGTGCGATAACAAAAAAACAGACGACACATCAAGCAGAAAGGAAGCCGCATGAGCCAATCATACGAAGTCATTTTTGAGAACAACCGCAAATGGCAGGAAACGAAGAGGCAGCAATGCCCCGATTACTTCAAAGACCTCGCCGACGGGCAAAATCCCGAATACCTCTACATCGGCTGCTCCGACAGCCGCGTCGCGGCGGAAGAGCTGATGGGGTTTGAGCCGGGCGATGTGTTCGTGCACCGCAACGTCGCCAACCTTGTGCACGGTTTGGACATGAATGCCGCTTCCGCCATCGAATACGCCGTGTCGCACCTGAAAGTCAAACACATCATCATCTGCGGCCACTACAACTGCGGCGGCATCAAAGCGGCGATGCTGCCCGAAGATTTTGGCACGATGAATCCGTGGTTGAGCAATATCCGCGACGTGTACCGCCTGCATCAGGAAGAACTGGACGCAATCGAAGACGAACACCTGCGCTACGACCGCCTGGTCGAATTGAACGTGCAGGAGCAGTGCCTCAACGTCATCAAAATGGCGTGCGTGCAGGAGCGTTACCTGCTCGACGGCTACCCGATCGTGCACGGCTGGGTCTTCGACCTGCGTACCGGCCGCCTCATCGATTTGAACATCGACTTCAAAAACATCCTCGCCGACATTCAAAAAATCTACGACCTTACCGATTCCGAATGGGTGGTCAACGCGCGCAAGAAAGCGGGTTGACGGCTCGGAGGTCGTCTGAAAATATCGCTTGGAAAATTGCCTCCCTTCCCGCGCAGGCGGAAATCCGTTCGGACGATAAACAATATTTGTGAAACTCGATAAACCGTCTCCCAAAGGTGGATTCCCGCCTGCGCGGGAAGGACGGCGGGTGCATTTGTCTGGCGGTTGAAAAATAAGTTTATCCGCTATGTCCGATTTTTTCAGACGGCCTTTCCCTCCCGAAACCCTGCTTCATCCATATAAAAAACACACACACAAACACACACACACATCAGGAGTACCCCTCACCATGAAACCCCAGCAGAAAAAACAGCCTTTGGGCAGCCTGTTTAAGTCCAATTTCGCTTCCGGACTGGTCGTCTTCCTCGTCGCCCTGCCGTTGTGCCTCGGCATCGCGCTTGCTTCAGGCGCGCCGCCGTTGTCCGGCGTGTTGGCGGGCATCGTCGGCGGCATCGTCATCGGTTCCCTCAGCACCTCGCACATCAGCGTGTCCGGCCCCGCCGCAGGCTTGGCAGCGATTATCCTTGCCGCGATTACCGAACTCGGTTCGTTCGAGCTGTTTCTGTGCGCGGGCTTAATCGCCGGCGCCATCCAGCTTTTGCTCGGCTTCATCCGCGCCGGCAGCCTTGCCGAATACATCCCCGTGTCCGTTATCGAAGGCATGTTGGCGGGCATCGGCGTGATTATCATCATGAAACAGATTCCGTTCGCCTTGGGCAGCAACGGCAGCCTCGCCGACCCTGCCGCCCTGTTCGCCGACATCCACGCAGGTTCTCTTTTGGTAGCAGGCGTGTCGATGGCGATCCTAATCGTATGGGACAAAATCCCCGCGTTGAAAAACATCAAAGCCCTGCCCGCAGCGCTGGTTGCCGTGGGCGCGGGGATACTGATGAACCAATGGTTTGTCGCCAGCGGCAGCAGCCTTGCCATTCCCGCCGGACAACTCGTCCAACTGCCCGTCCCCGATACATGGCGCGAAGCCGCAGCTATGCTCACGCTGCCCAACTTTTCAGGTTTCGGCAACAGCTATGTCTGGATGACCGGCATCACCATCGCCATCGTCGCCTCGATTGAAACCCTGCTCTGCATCGAAGCCGCCGACCGCCTCGACACCCACCGCCGCATCACCGACACCAACCGCGAATTGCGCGCGCAGGGCGCAGGCAACATCGTCAGCTCGCTTATCGGCGGTCTGCCCATCACCTCCGTCGTCGTGCGCTCGTCCGCCAACGCCAATGCAGGCGCGACGCACAAACTGTCTGCCGTTATCCACGGCGTCCTGTTGCTGGTGTGCGTTTTGGCGATTCCCTTTATCCTGAACATGATACCCCTGTCCACCCTCGCCGCCGTCTTGCTGCTGGTGGGCTACAAACTGGCGAAACCCACCACCCTCCTGCATTTCTGGCATAAAGGGCTGTACCAGTTCATCTCCTTCGCCGCCACCCTCGCCGCCGTCGTCGCGCTCGACCTGCTCAAAGGCGTCGGCATCGGGCTGGCCATCAGCATCATCTTCATCCTTCAGGGCAACATGAAACGTGCCTACTACCTCAGCCGCGAAGAACTCGCCGAAGCTGACGAAATCAGCTTGGAACTGGCGGAAGAAGTCTCGTTCCTGAACAAAGCCGCTATCAAGAAAACCCTGAAAAACATCCGCCCGGGTTCGAAAGTAACCATCAACGCCGAACGCTCGTCCTACATCGCCGGCGACGTATTGGAACTGATTGAAGACTTCGCCAACGTCTTTGCCAAGGAAAACGACATAGACGTCGTACTTAAAGGCTTCAAATCCGACTACGACCACGAAGGCCGCGACCACCACAGCCATGTGCGGGTGGGGCATAGCGCGAGTATTTAGAAGTCGGGTTGGAATGAGTAGGAAAAGAAAGAGGCCGTCTGAAAAAACCTGTTTGGGGATTTTCAGACGACCTCTTTAGCAGATGCAAATGGAAAATACCGGCTTCGTCATTCCCGCGCAGGCGGGAATCTAGGTTTTGGAAGCTATGGAAATCTTTAAAAATTGCAGCGGCCTTTTGGAGTCTGGATTCCCGCCTGCGCGGGAATGACGGCGGCTGATGAATCGGCTGTTTCGTCCGACAGAAAAGAAACATGACGAAATATCTAAAAAAAACAGCAGGATTCGCGGGCAAAGCCCACGCTACACCGTCGGGCAACGCCTAAAGTTGGAGAAAACCCATAGCGGAATTTTTTGTGTTGATTTGAGGGATAACAATCGTAGCGTGGGTTTTGCCCACGAGAATTCTCCCCCTCTCCCGTCCGGCGGGAGAGGGTTGGGGAGAGGGTGGCTCTTGCCCTTTATGCTGTATATCTGCAAGCCACCCCCATCCTAACCTTCCCCCGCTAGACGGGGGAAGGGATCAGGTTGCTGTACTGAAAGAGGTCGTCTGAAAAACCTATTAGTTTTCAGACGACCTTTTGTATTCGACTTAATCCATTATCGCTTCAATAGATGGATTCGGGGCAAAGCCCACGCTACCCGTCGAAGCCAAATTGGGAAACCTAGGGAGTTGTTGGTTGTTTGTGGGATAACCGTAGCGTGGGCTTTCCCACGATAATCTGCCCCCTCTCCCGTCTGCGGGAGAGGGTTGGTGAGAGGGTGGCTCTTGCCATTTATACCGTATATCCGCAAGCTACCCCTATCCTAACCTTCCCCCGCTAGACGGGGGAAGGAATAAGGTTGCTGTAACTGAAAAAAGGCCGTCTGAAAAACCTATTTCGAGCTTTTCAGACGACCTTTCATCTATATTTCAAACACTATCTAAATCAGCTTCTGCTGTTTCAACTCATTCTTCAGATACGCATAATAAACCGGTGCGACGATGATGCCGCCGACGCCGAAAATCCGTTCGAACACGACCATCGCCACCAGCAGTTCCCATGCGCTTGATTCGATTTCCGAACCGATGATTTTCGCATTCAGGAAGTATTCGAGCTTGTGGATGACGACCAGAAACACCAGCGAAGCGACCGCTACATATAAAGACGCGCCGAGGCTCAAGATGATAATGATGGTGTTGGAAATCAGGTTGCCTGCGACGGGAATCAGCCCGACGATGAAGGCGATGACCAACACGGTTAGTTTAAACGGCAACTCCACGCCGAAAAGCGGCAGGATTAGATAAAGGTACACGCCCGTCAGCACGGTATCGATCAGTGAGATTTTGACCTGTGCCAGAAACACGCGCTCGAAGCTGGTTTCGAAGTTCACAATCCGCCGCACCAGTTCTGCCTTGAAGGGCGGCATTTTGCGGCGGTTTTTGCGCATGTTGAGGCGGTGGAAACTGAGCATCGCGCCGATGATGATGCCGATAAGGATGTACACGAACGAGGTGAAGCTGTTTTTGCTGATGCGCGTCAGCGCGGCGCTGTATTCTTCAATCAATTTAACCGCATAGGCTTTGATTTCGGCGGTATTGTTGGGCAGCATGTTCAAAACCGACTGCGGCAGGCTGCTGCTGTTTTTCGTGTCTTCCAAAATCGCCGCCAGCTTGGTCAGCATCACGGGGATATGCCCGCCGTGAATCAGGTGGTAAATCCCCAAAGACATCAGGAGGATAACCGTCAATACGATGCCTATGGTCAGCGTGGTCGAAATCAGGTTGATATTGTGCGCGTTGAGCGATTTGTGCAGAAACGTATTGCGCGCGAGCGTACGGCGGCGCAGCCAAAGAATCAGGCCGTTGGTCTTGGTGATGAAGACGTAGGTCAGTATCACGGCGAGCAAAAGCGGCAAAAAGTGGAAATACAGCACCGCAAGCAGGGCAAGCCCCATCAGGATGTAGGATGCATTGCGGAATCGGGGGTGTTCGAAAATCATCGGATGTAATGCCATGAAATATATAAATTTAAACAATCAAGCTATGAGGTGCGATTAATAAAGCAGGACAAGGGGGTTAACCCTCCTTTTGAAACTTTATTTCAATTTCGCTCGAGCTGACTTCGGTTTACAAACAAACCGTTACAATAAAAACTCAATCGCACCAAGTGGTTATGCGGTTGTCTTTACGCAAATTGCCATTTGGCATTTGACGGAATGATTTTATCAGACAAATTTCCCGAAAGGATATTACACATGAAAACATTGTCTAAATTGACCTCCCTCGTTCTTGTTTCTGCCGGTTTGATCGCTGCTCCTGTGGCTATGGCCCAACCTGCTTCCGGCAAAGCCGCTAAAGCAGAACACGTTCACAAAAAAGCCAATAAAGCTAAAAAACAAGCCAACGACCTGAAAACCGACAAAGCTGCTGAAACTGCTGCACCGGAAGCCGAAGCTGCCAGCCCGCTGACCGGTCAAGGTAAAACTACTACCGAAACTGCACCTTCTGCCGCCCAAGAACAGGCTCCTGCTGCTAAATAAGTAGGATATAGTGGACTGAATTAAAAGAGGGATTTTGTTCCCCGCGCACCGTTTTGACGGTTGTCGTCCTTTTTGAATTTAGGCCATTAGAAATCTCGCAGGCTGATGTCTGCATATTGTGAAAAAGGTCGTCTGAAAAGATTTCAGACGACCTTTTTCATTTTTATCCGACAATGGCCGCAGATGCTTTTATAGTGGATTAAAATAAAAATGAGACAAGGCGGCAACGCCCGCCGTGTACGGGTAGTACATAAGGGCGTTGGCAACGCCGTATCATTGCAATTTTAATCCACTATAATCCGTTTCCTGCCATTGTTTCGCCTCTTCTATATCTTGTTCGATTTGACGCTTTAATGTTTCGATATTGCTGAATTTTTGTTCGTCACGCAGCTTGTGCAGGAAACGTACTTTCAAACGTTGCCCATAGAGATTGCCTTCAAAATCAAACAAATGGACTTCAAGTTTTTGCGAATTGTTGCTGCTGACGGTCGGGTTGAGTCCGAAGCTGGCAACGCCGCGCCGTGTGCCGAATGTACCGTCCGCTTCGATGACGAATACGCCGCGCAGGGGATAGCGGTGGGGCGGAAGTTGGATGTTGGCGGTAGGGGCGTTGATGGTTCTGCCGAGTTTTTTGCCGTGCTTGACTTTGCCGCTCAAAACGTAATCGTGGCCCAAAAGCTTTTTGGCGTACGCCAAGTTGCCGTCTGTCAAGGCTTCGCGCACGGCTGTGCTGCTGGTGCGGATGTCTTCGACGATGACGGAAGGCGTGCGTTCGGTTTGTATATCGCTTTGCTGTTTCAATAAGTCGAAACAGCCTTCGCGTCCGGCGCCGAAGCGGAAATCGTCGCCGATAAGCAGGTAGCGGGTGTGGAGTGTTTGACGCAACAGTTTGTCGATGAAATCCTGTGCGCTCATATCGGCAAATTCTTGGTTGAAACGCAGCACCCATACGGCGTCGATACAGCCGGTATCGCTCAACAAATCCAGCTTGGTACGCAAAGGGGCGATGCGGCATGGGGGCGTAAAGCCTGCTTTTAGGGAGAAGAATTCTTTGGGTTGCGGCTCGAAAATGACGACGATAACGGGAAGGTTGCGCGAATCGGCTTCGTTTTTGAGTTTTTGCAGGATGTGTTTGTGACCGAGGTGTACGCCGTCGAAATTACCGATAGTGACGGCCGCTCCTTGCGGAAAATCAGGTGCATTGTGCTGACCGAGTCGGATTTTCATGGGCGGTGTGTGCAAATAGTAGAATGGTCGCGTATTGTAAACGTTATTGGTGTTTCTATAAACAGGGCGGCGAGGCGGGGCGGGCGCATTACCATCTGCCGGTAAATGTTTTTTTCGGGTGCCAGAATTTCCATTTTGAAAACGGCGTGATGCGTAAAGTGCCACCGTTTTCACCGTCGGTACTGATAGACAGATTTTTCAGACGACCTTGCGAGACTGCCTGCCAAAGCGGGGCAAACCAGCGGGTTTCCCAGCTTTCTAAAATTTCTTGGTATGTCTGAATATCGCCTGTTTGCTCCGTAACAGCCAAGTCGTCCAGAAAAATGACGGGGTTGGCGGGATGAATACCCGATTCATCCACCGCATCCAGCCAAGCCTGAAAATCATAAGGTGCATCCAAGCGGGGGTCGTCTGAAAATTGCGCCCAAATGCTGTCGGAAGCGACGAAGTCCGCAGATCGCAGCCCCGTTAAATCCTGCCACAGCCAAAGCCCGTTGATTGTAGGAGTATCGTTTTGAGTGCGGACGGCGTTGAGCGGGTGTTGATGCAGCCACATTTGAATTTCAGTCTGCATTCCCAACCATTGTAAGGCGTCTTTTCCATCAGCTTGGTCCGCCGAACCGATTTGTCCGTAGATATCCAATACCGGCGCAATCCCCCAATCGCTTTCCGATGGCAAAGTAATCAGCCACAAATCGGGACGGACAGGCAGAAAATGCCAACCCTCTTTGCTGTAAAACTCAGACAGTTCCAAACATAATCGAGCGGCTTCTTCTTTCGTGATTTGCAGATGTTCACCGCTGACTACGCTGACTTGGTGCAATCCCATTTGCTGCCATATCGGGCTGGCAAACGCAGCCGCCTGATGCGGTGAAATCCCCATCAGCTCTTTGACTTGGGTCAACAAGCTTCCCTTCCATAAATACCGGCGATAAAAATCAGACGGCTTCATTTCTTGTTTATGTAATAACCCATATCGCAAGATTTGGTTAAAAGCAGGAAGCGGGAGAGGGGAAAGTGTCTCATCTTTTTGACGGTTGAGAGAGGGGAGGGCAAGCGTCAGATTCATGGCGGTGGTCAGAACGGAAAAAGCTTATTTTACGCGAGAAAATACAACATACTCAAAATAACCAATGTCATTATCAGGTCGGATGATGGATGGCGTTTTTGAGTTGGAAGTGTGCATATGTTATAATCAAGTTCTCGTAAATTTCAGAAAAAAGGGGTGTAAATCAAAAGAATAGCCCCGATAATCATGCTCGGTTCTGAGTAAATTTGATTGTTTATTTTATTCACTTGATATATATATTGTCTGGGAGAGACCGTAAACACGGTTGATAAGATAAACAATTAAACTCAATAATTTCAAATGACATAAGAAATGCGGTGGTAGAGTGATTATTACCGCATTGAAGGATAATGCGTGACTAAAACAACTCGATTTTCATTCATGCGCCGTTTCTGGTACAACAAACCCGTACGTTGGTCGTTGTTGGGCATCCTGCTGCCTGTGTCAGGAGTAATGACTGCCTATGCGGTCACTGAGCCGGTTTCCAATCCTCAAGGCATTGCGTTGGAGCGGATTTCAGAGGAATTGCCCGCCGTTTATGTTGAAACCAACAATTTCCAGTCCAGCTATTGGGCGCAGGAAGTTGTCCAGCAGGGTGATTCCCTTGCCGACGTTTTGGCGCGTATGGGTGTGGCGCAGACCGACATCAAACAGATCATGGCGAAAAACAGCGCAGATCAAAATATGCAGCATTTGCGTGCCAACCAATCCGTCAACATCCGTGTCGATTCATCAGGTCAGGTAACGGACGTACAATTCTTTACCGATGAAGAATTGGAACGAAACCTTGTCGCGTTGGAAAAAGTCAAAGGCAAATGGCAGCTGTCTACTTCTGAAGTAGATATGAAAGTCATGCCGACTTTGCGCTCTATCGTTGTACGGACTTCCGCACGCGGTGCGATGGCGCAGGCCGAAATACCTGTCGAAATCCGCGAGTCACTCAGCGAAATTTTCTCTGACGTACTGAGTTTGGAGGATTTGCAGGAAGGCGATGTCGTGCGTCTTCTGTACAACAATATGTATTTCCGCGGCCAACAAATGGGTACCGGCGATATTCTGGCGGCTGAAATCGTCAAAGGCGGAAAAACTTATCAGGCTTATTATTACAGCCAAGGCAAAGGCGACGAAGAGAGCGGCAGCTATTATGACCAAAACGGTAAATCGCTCCAGCAAAAAGAGGGATTCAATATCGAGCCGGTTGTCTATACCCGTATTTCATCGCCGTTTGGCTACCGGGTTCACCCCGTCTTGCATACCGTCCGTATGCATACCGGTATTGACTATGCCGCACCATCAGGCACGCCGATTAAAGCATCTGCCGACGGTGTGATTACCTTCAAAGGCTGGAAAGGCGGTTATGGCAATACCGTCATGATCAGACACTCTAATGGCGTCGAGACGCTTTATGGACACATGAGTGCATTTACGCCGGCGGAAGGTAATGTCCGGGCAGGTGAAGTGATTGGTTTCGTCGGTACAAGCGGACGCTCAACCGGCCCACACCTTCACTACGAAGCACGCGTGAACGGTCAGCCGGTCAATCCGACGACAGTTGCATTGCCGACTCCAAAACTGACGCCTACCAATATGGCAGCGTTCCGCCAACAGCAGAAAACTGCCAATACCATGCTTGCCGCAGTGCGCGGTTTGCCGGTATCGGTTGCACAGTTGGACTGATAGGATTGTCTGAACAAAGGTCGTCTGAAAAATTTCAGACGACCTTTTTGTTGATGTTCGGTGCGGTTGATACGGACTATTCGCATCAACATTTTTACAACTTGCTTTTCCACATTCTTGATATGCGGGCTGAGGATTGGGATAAACAAATGTATTCGATAACAAAATCCGCTATAATTCGTCCCCGTCACGTTTTAAGAAACAGCGTTCCCTGAAAACAACATTGAAGGGGCTCATTCTCGAAAACAATCGTTTTTTCATCAAACAGCTTGAATGAATGCTGCTTTTTATGGTATAAATCACGTTTTACTATTTTAGAAGTTTGGAGACTAACCATGGCACGAGTTTGCAAAGTGACCGGTAAGCGCCCGATGTCTGGCAACAACGTATCACACGCCAACAACAAAACCAAACGTCGTTTTTTGCCTAACTTGCAATCACGTCGTTTCTGGGTAGAGAGTGAAAACCGCTGGGTTCGCCTGCGCGTTTCTAACGCTGCATTGCGTACCATTGATAAAGTAGGCATTGACGTCGTATTGGCTGATTTGCGTGCTCGCGGCGAAGCTTAATTTAAACTGTTAATTAAGGATTACTGCAATGCGCGATAAAATCAAACTGGAGTCAAGTGCAGGTACTGGTCACTTCTACACCACTACCAAAAACAAACGCACTATGCCCGGCAAACTGGAAATCAAAAAATTTGACCCTGTTGCCCGCAAACACGTTATCTACAAAGAAACCAAATTGAAATAATCCGGTTTCTGAAAAACTAAAAAACCTCTGTCTGACAGAGGTTTTTTTCTTGGTTTCTTGTATTTGATTCAAGTATAGTAGATTAAATTTAAACCAGGACAAGGTGACGAAGCCGCAGACAGTACAGATAGTACGGAACCGATTCACTTGGTGCTTCAGCACCTTAGAGAATCGTTCTCTTTGAGC
>NZ_AJMT01000178.1:0-21917 GCF_000260655.1 Neisseria sicca VK64 | reverse complement strand
CCGGGATTTCCCAGTCCGACGATCATTTTGATTTTATTCGACATAATTATTTCTCAATACCGCAGAAAATGCGGTCAATTTCGATAAAAGGTCGTCTGAAAATGGTTTCAGACGACCCAAGTTAACTATCAATCCTGATTTTGTACACGTTTGCGGCGTGCCTCTTTAGGATCAATCAATAATGGGCGATAAATCTCAATCCGATCTTTATCGCGAAGAAGCGTCTCATCTTTAACTGATTTGCCAAAAATTCCCAGCGGAGCAGTTTGTAAGTCCAATTCAGAAAATATTTCATCCAGCCCGCTTTGGCATACCGCTTCACGCGTCGTGCAGCCATTTTGCACATTCATTTTTTTCAACACTTGCTTGTCAGGCAAACCGTAAACGACTTCAATCTCAAGCATAACGGCGATCCGCTTCTTTAACGAACGCATCAACCAATGCTCCGGACAAATGGCTGAAAACAGGAGAAATCATGGCAGATAAGACAGAGTTGGAAAATTCATATTCCAATTTAAATTCAACTTTGCACATATCGTCGCCCAAATCTAAGAATTTCCATGTTCCCCGCAAGATTTTAAAAGGTCCTTCCAACAAATCCATTCGGATTTCCTTACCGGGAATATTGTGATTGTGCGTAGCAAATGATTGGCGCACGCGCATATAGTCCATAAAAAGACGCGCTTTCAATTCATTGTTTTTTCGTTCGATAACTTCAGTTTTACTGTACCAGGGCAAAAATTTCGGATAGTCTTCAACCTTATCGACCAACTCAAACATTTGCTCCGCGCTGTGCAAAACCAAGATATTCTTCTCAACCTTTTTCATGCTCAAACAGGCTCAAAATCGGAAAGCGGTATTATAAACGAATTCACTGTATTTTTCAGACGACCTCGAATCTCTGCAACCATCCCAATCCAACTCATCATCAAGGCAGTCCTGCTTGGCAAAGTATAACGATATGCGTATAATCGACCTTTCCCATCTGGGGGCGATCTTGGTTTCGACGGGGGTTGCAAAGCAGATGCGGGCATACCGGGGTCTCAGATTTCCCGTAAAACACTGAATCTAAATAGTCGCAAACGACGAAACTTACGCACTGGCCGCTTAAGGCCTGCCGTTGCAGCAGTTGGTCAATGGGCTGTGTAGCGCAAGCTACCGCAACGTCATTCTACATTGACTGGTTTTCCGCCGGGTTACTTGGCGGGAAATAAGATTTAAGGTAACTGGTTCCTAGAAGGCCTGTCGGTCGGCATGATAGGAACGAGATTTCAAATAGACACGACTAAGTATGTAGAACGCTCTGTAGAGGACTTCCGGACGGGGGTTCGATTCCCCCCGCCTCCACCAAGTCTAATTTTCAGTTTTATTTTATAACGTATAAAAGCCTTGAAATATAACAATTTCAAGGCTTTTTGTTATCTCATTGCTGATGTTTAAAGCAAATAGGAATCTACTATCGGCAAATCAAACTGCTTCACCGTTCTGCTTCGCCTCCAGAAGCTCCCAGCGTTCCAATTTTTCCAAAAGCAGTGTTTCGATTTCTTCGGCGCGGTTTTGCAATGCACCGGCTTTCTCGTAATCTTTGAAAATTTCAGGATCGGAAAGCTGCGCGTTGATTGCCGCCTGTTCGGTTTCCAAGGCGGCGATTTCGTCGGGCAGGGCGTCGAGTTCGCGCTGTTCTTTGTAGGAAAGTTTGACCGTGCGGTTGGCTTTGGGTTTGGCTTTTTCCGGCTCAGCGGCTGCTTTGGGTGCGGAGGTCGTCTGAATTTTCTCTTCGCGTGATTTTGCGTCGATATAGTCCTGATAGCCGCCGATGTATTCTTTCAGACGGCCTTGTCCTTCGAAAACAATGCTTTGGGTAATTACATTATCGAGGAACATACGGTCGTGCGAGACAAGGAATACCGTGCCTTGGTAATCGCGCAGCAGGTCTTCGAGCAGCTCTTGGGTGTCGATGTCCAAGTCGTTGGTCGGTTCGTCCAAGACCAGGATATTGGCAGGGCGGGTGAAGAGTTTTGCCAACAGGAGGCGGTTGCGTTCACCGCCGGAGAGCGATGAGACGGGGCTTTGCGCGCGGGCAGGGTGAAACAGAAAATCTTCCAGATAGCTCATGACGTGTTTTTTCTTGCCGCCGATTTCGACGTAATCGTTGCCTTGGCCGAGCGTGTAAAACACGGTGTCGTTTTCGTTCAGCGCGCTGCGGAATTGGTCGAAATAGGCGACTTCCTGCTTGCTGCCGATGCGGATTCTGCCGTAGGTCGGCTGCAATTCGCCCAGAATCAGCTTGAGAAAGGTGGTTTTGCCGATGCCGTTGGGGCCGATTAAGCCGATTTTGTCGCCGCGCTGCAAGATGGAGGAGAATTTGTCCATGATGACTTTGTCGCCGTAGGCAAACGAGGCATGTTCCAGTTCGGCAATGATTTTGCCGCTTTTCTCGCCGCTGTCGAGTTTGAAGTTGACCTGTCCCTGCACGTTGCGGCGTTCGGCACGCTGACGGCGCAGTTCTTCCAAACGGCGCACGCGTCCTTCGTTGCGGGTGCGGCGTGCTTCGATGCCTTTGCGTATCCACGCTTCTTCCTGCGCATGGAATTTGTCGAAGAGGCGGTTGTGTTCCGCCTCAACCGCTAATTCCTGCGCTTTTTTCTCGCTGTATTTGGAGAAGGAGCCGGGATAGGAGCGCAGAATGCCGCGGTCGAGTTCGACAATGCGCGTGGCGATATTATCCAGAAAACGGCGGTCGTGGGTAATCACGACCAGGCTGCCTTCAAACGCTTTGAGCAGGTTTTCCAGCCAGATAATCGCGTCGATGTCCAAATGGTTGGTCGGTTCGTCCAGCAGCAATACGTCGGGCTTCTGCACCCAAGCCTGCGCCAAGGCGACGCGCTTTTTCTGCCCGCCGGAGAGGTTGCCGATTTTTTCGTTTTCCGGCAAACCGAGTTCGCCCAAAGTCTGCTTCACCGCCGCATCCAGCTTCCAACCGTCCTTCGCTTCGATTTCAAGCTGCAATTCGTTGAGTTCTTTCAATAAAACGTCGTCTGAATTGTGCTCCAAATCATGGCTGACGCGGTGGTAACGGCGCAGCAAATCGCGAATTTCGCCCAAACCTTCGGCGACGGTGTCGAATACGGTGGCTTCCTTGTCAAAAAACGATTCCTGCGGCACATAAACAATTTTGAGGTTGTTTTGAACGATAATCTGCCCGTCGTCGAGCTTCTGCACGCCGGCGAGGATTTTCAGAAACGAAGACTTACCCGCGCCGTTACGGCCGATTAAACCGATTTTTTCGCCGCTGTCGAGTTGGAAGGAAGTTTTGTCGAGCAGGGCGACATGGCCGACGGCAAAGGAAGCGTTTTCTACGGATAAGATGTTCATAAGGAAATAGGGAAAAATAAAATCAAGTCGTGTATTTTAACTGATTTTAAAAAGCTCTGTGATAGGTACGAAGAGAGATGGATAGAACTAAAGAATATTGAGAAACTTGAATCAATCGATATAATTTAACATAATATACATTATGCGAACTAATGTGCCAGATAATAAGTTACTCACAAACAAAATCCGCCCCTTATTTTTACGGGCGGATTTTTCTAAACATAAACTAAAAGAAAACTCGCACTAAATTCATAACTTGGCAATAAACTTCGCCGGAACGTTTTCAGTCAGCCAAACGCCGTTGTCTGCGAGGTAAAACTGATGGCCGTCGGCAAGCATGGCTGCGGTGTTGATGGTTAACACTACGGGTTTACCATGTCGGGAACCGACTTTGATTGCGGTTTCGATATCTGCCGAAAGATGGACGAAATGGCGTGAACCTGCATGCAGCCCCTGACCAAATATCGACTGTACCGATTTTTCCGCTGTACCGTGATATAGGATATCAGGCGGTGTCGTTGCGCAATACTGGATGTCAACCTGTTTTGTGGAATGCCCTTGCGCGGCACGAATACGCTTGCCGTCTTCTGATACGGTAAACCGTTTTTTGTCATTATTTTCAACAACTTCCATTAAATTATCGTACGTCAATGCAACGCCGGTAAAGTTGTGCTTGGGGTGATTTGCTTGTGCCAGCAGGATATCAATATCCACCCAGCCGTTTTTGTCCAAAGTAATTCCGATCTGTTCGGGTCTGTGACGCAAGATCAGGCTAAGGAATTTGCTGACGGATTTTTGTTGTTTTTCATTTAATCTCATGGGTGTTTTTCTTTCTTTTAAGTATTTTCAGACGACCCTCTCTACAAAGGTCGTCTGAAATTTATTTATCCAACCCTTCCTGCACCATCTGCGCAGCGCGTACCACTGCTCGGGCTTTGTTCTGCGTTTCCTGCCATTCGGAGGTTGGATCGGAGTCGGCGACGATGCCTGCGCCGCTTTGGACGTATAGCGTGTTGTTTTTCACTACGGCTGTGCGGATCGCAATCGCCAAATCCATGTCGTTGTTGAAGCCCCATACGCCGACGGCGCCGCCGTAGATGCCGCGTTTGCTCGGTTCGACTTCTTCGATGATTTCCATGGCGCGGACTTTGGGTGCACCGGAGAGTGTGCCGGCGGGGAACGTGGCGGCGAGGATGTCCATGTTGGTAACGCCCTCTTTCAGACGACCTTCGACGTTGGAAACGATGTGCATCACATGGGAGTATTTTTCAATCACCATTTTGTCGGTTACTTTGACTTCGCCCGTTTTGCTGATGCGGCCGACGTCGTTGCGCCCTAAATCGATAAGCATGACGTGTTCGGCGATTTCTTTGGCGTCACTTAATAAATCCTGCTCGTTGGCAAGGTCTTCGGCGGGGGTTTTGCCGCGCAGGCGCGTACCGGCTATGGGGCGGACGATGACGTCGTCGCGTTCGCGGCGGACGAGGATTTCGGGCGAGGAACCGACGATGTGGAAATCGCCAAAATCGTAGTAAAAGAGGTAAGGCGAAGGGTTGAGCGTGCGCAGGGCGCGGTAGAGGGCGAGCGGGCTGTCGGTAAACTCCATGCTCATGCGCTGGCTGGGGACGACCTGCATGCAGTCGCCTGCGAAGATGTAGTCTTTGATTTTATCGACGCAGGCTTTGAACGGTTCTTGGCCGAACTCGCTGACGGCTTCGGTGTGTTTGCTGCCGAGCGAGAGCGGGATGGCGCAGCTTTGGCGCAGCTGGGTGCGGATGTCTTCGAGGCGTTCGCGGGCGCATTCGTAGCCGTCGGGCTGTGAGGGATCGGCATAAACGATGAGGTGGATTTTGCCGCTCAAATTGTCGATAACCGCCAACTCTTGCGACAGCATCAGCAAGATGTCGGGCGTGCCGAGCGGGTCGGCTTTGGCGGTGTTTTTCAGGCGGTGGGCGAAGTGTTCGAAATTGTAGATAGTTTCGTAACCGAAGTAGCCGACCAGTCCGCCGGTAAAGCGCGGCAGGCTTGGGATTTCGGGCGTTTTGAAACGGTTGTGGAAGGCTTCGATAAAGGGCAGCGGATTGCCGTCGTGTTGCTCGACGATTTCGCCGTTTTGATAAACATCGACGTGTTTGCCGCCGGCTTTGAGGTAGTGGCTGCAAGGCAGTCCGATAAAGGAATAGCGGCCGAAACGTTCGCCGCCGACAACGGATTCGAGCAGGTAGGTATAGGGGCGGTTGGCGAGTTTGAGATAGAGGGAAAGCGGCGTATCCAAGTCGGCAAGGAGTTCTTGAACGAGCGGGATGCGGTTGTAGCCTTGGGCGGCTTGGGCTTGATATTCTTGTTTGCTGATCATTTCTATTCCGTTTGTCGGGTACTTTTCAGACGACCTTATCCGAGTAAAAACCGGTTGAATTATCCGAAAAGTATAGCAGTTTATCGATGGTGTTGACAGTATGCGGGTCGTCTGAAAAAGCAAAACGCCGTTTGCTATCAACGGCGTTTTAGGCTGGGGATATCAGGCGTTTGGCGTAGCGGCATGGCGTTTTTTAGCCTGTTTCCATTTGTATGCGTAGCCGAGTACGACCGGAATCAGCGACAGGATGAATTTGAAGGTCCAGCTTGCATACCATGGTCTGTTCAGGATAATCGCCTCCCCTCCGGAAGCGGGAACGACGATGTCTTTGATGGCGAACCAATCCAAATATGGCCACCAACACATCACCAAGCTGCCTAAAAACAGCGGCCAGATATTACGGCTCAAATTAATCTGCCACAGGCGGAAGCATACGCCTGCCCATACCAGCGTCAGGCCGGTAATCAGGAAGATGGTGTAAGTATCGGCGCCGAGAAAGGCGGCGATGAAATAAGTCAGCACCACCCAAATGACGGCAAGGACAAGGACGATGATTTCTTCAGGACGTTTGAACATTTCAGCGCTTCTCCAAAGCAATGTCGCATCATACGGTTTAGGGCGGGCTGACGATTGGCGGCGCGGGAATCTTTAGGGATAACATATAAAACGTCGCTTCCGCACCAATCAGCCTGCCTGAAAGTCTGTTCAGGCGATACTATACCCGAAACGAAATAGTTTGAATATGCTACTTATTGCTAGGACGGGCGTTTCAGACGACCCTCAAATCGCTGAAAAAGGTCGTCTGAAAACCGATACTTTCAGACGCCCTTAAACCATTTTCAGACGACCTCTTTGCGCCCTGTCTTTCTGATGTATAGTGGATTAACTTTAAATCAGGACAAGGCGACGAAGCCGCAGACAGTACAGATAGTACGGAACCGATTCACTTGGTGCTTCAGCACCTTAGAGAATCGTTCTCTTTGAGCTAAGGCGAGGCAACGCCGTACTGGTTTAAAGTTAATCCACTATATCAGCCCTTCCCTTTCGCCGCCAACATATCCAGCATCCCCGCCAGATGGCTTCTGCCCTCTTCCTTGCTCACAATCGGTTCGCCGCCTTTGCGCCCTAAAATCTTGATGTCTTCCTGCGGCATTTCGTCGATGAAGCGGCTGGGTTCGGGGAACTGCCATGTGCCTTGTTTTTTGCGTTTGACGCAGTGGGTCAACGTAAGCTGGCGCTTGGCGCGGGTGATGCCGACGTACATCAGGCGGCGTTCTTCTTCGACGTTGTCTTCTTCGATGCTGTCGTTGTGCGGCAGGATGCCCTCTTCGCAGCCGACAAGGAAGACGTAGGGGTATTCCAAGCCTTTGGAGGCGTGTAGGGTCGAGAGTTTGACGGCATCGACTTCTTCTTCGCTTTTGCCTTCCAAGAGTGTCATTAAGGCGACGGTTTGGGCAAGTTCGATGATGTTTTTGCCGTCTTGTTCGCCTTTGCGCTCTAGCCAACCGGTCAGGTCGCTGACGTTGCGCCATTTGATTTCGCCGGCTTTGCCTTCTTCACTGGCAAGCAGGTGGTTTTCGTAGTCGATTTCTTTGAGCAGGCTGTTGATGAGTTCGCCCGCTTCGCTGGTTTCCGCTTTGGCGCGGTAGCTGCCGAACATATCCATAAAGGTTTGCAGGTGTTGGCGGTTGGTGTTGTTCAGCAAAGCAAGGGCTTCTTCGGTTTGCGCGGCTTCATACAGGCTGCATTCGTGTTCGTGCGCGTAGGTGTTGAGCTTGCCCAACGTTACATCGCCGATGCCGCGTTTGGGCGTGGTAACGGCGCGCAGGAAGGCGGGATCGTCGTTGGGGTTGGCAAGCAGGCGCAAATAAGACAAAACATCTTTGATTTCGGCTTTGTCGAAAAAGCTTTGTCCGCCAGAGAGTTGGTAAGGAACGCGCGCGCTGCGTAAGGCTTCTTCAAAAATCCGCGCCTGATGGTTGCCGCGGTATAACACGGCAAAATCGGCGTATTGGGTTTTATCGCCACCGACTAGCTTCTGCTTGACGATTTGGCTGACGACCCAGTCGGCTTCGTGTTGCTCGTTTTGGCAGGCAACGACTTTGACGATTTCGCCTTCACCGAACTGCGACCAAAGTTTTTTGGTGAACAGCTTGGGGTTGTTTTCGATGACTTTGTTGGCGATTTTGAGAATCCGCGCGGTGGAGCGGTAGTTTTGCTCCAGTTTGATAACTTTCATCTGCGGATAGTCTTCCTGCATTTTGCGCAGGTTTTCCATGTTTGCGCCGCGCCATGCGTAGATGGACTGGTCGTCGTCGCCAACGGCGGTAAACATGCCTTCTGCGCCGGTCAAGAGTTTCATCAGCGTAAATTGGCAGGTATTGGTGTCCTGACATTCGTCAACCAACAGATAACGCAACCGCCGCTGCCATTTGTTGCGCACTTCGCTGTTTTGCTGCAACAGCACGGCGGGCAGGCGGATTAAGTCGTCGAAGTCCACCGCCTGATAGCTTTGCAGGGTTTCCTGATAGCTTGCATACACGCGCGCGATTTGTTCTTCCCAAGCGTTGGAGGTCGTCTGAAGCACGTCCTCGGGCGTTTTCAAATCGTTTTTCCACAGGGAAATTTGATGCTGCGCTTTGAATAAGGCTTCTTTTCCTGTGCCGCCCAAAAGTTCGCCGATGATTTTCGCGCTGTCGGTGGAATCAAGGATGGAAAAGTTTTTTTTGTAACCGATATGGTTTGCCTCTTCGCGCAAAATCTTCATGCCCAAAGAGTGGAACGTGCAAATCGTCAGCCCGCGCGTTTGCGATTTGGGCAGCATTTTGGCAACACGTTCCTGCATTTCCGTAGCGGCTTTGTTGGTGAAGGTAATCGCGGCAACGGTATGCGGCAGATAGCCGACGTTGACAATCAAATGCTTGATTTTTTGCGTAATCACGCCGGTTTTGCCGCTGCCGGCGCCGGCAAGCACGAGCAGAGGCCCGCCGAGGTATTTGACGGCGGCTTGCTGTTGGGGGTTGAGTTTCATGGGAATGCAGACGAACCAAAAAGAGGCGCAGATTATAACAGGTCGTCTGAAAGCCCCAAACGGCAATCCGACATATATAACAAAATCATCTTTGCAACAAACAAACCATTCTTTCCGTTTTTCAGACGACCCCGTTAAAGTGGCAGCATCTTCTTTTTCCCTTCCGAGCGACCATGTTATTACTCAAAACGCCCAGCGTACTGCCCGGCTTCAAAATCAGCCTCGGCCTGACCGTATTGTGCCTGTCGCTTCTGGTGGTTTTGCCGTTTGCGATGATGGCGGCGAAGGCGGCGGAAATCGGCTGGGGCGGCTTTTGGAACACGATTGCCGAGCCGAACGTGTTGGCGGCAGTGTGGCTGAGTTTGCGGATGTCGTTTTATGCGATGCTGACCAATGTCGTGTTCGGCACGCTGGTGGCGTGGGTGTTGGTGCGCTATGAATTTCCGCTCAAGGGGCTGGTGAACGCGCTGGTCGATTTGCCGTTTGCGCTGCCGACGGCAGTTACGGGTATCGCGTTGGCGACCCTATATGCACCCAACGGTTGGATCGGCCGATTTTTCGAGCCTTTGGGCATCAAAATTGCGTTTACGCCCATCGGCATTTGGATTGCGCTGGTCGTCGTCAGCCTGCCTTTTATTGTCCGCGCCGTGCAGCCGGTATTGGAGGAATTGTCGGGCGAATATGAGGAGGCGGCGGCGACTTTGGGCGCAAACCGTTTCACGACGTTCCGCCGCGTGCTGCTGCCGGAAATCACGCCGGCGCTCTTAACCGGCGCGGGCATGATGTTCGCGCGGGCAACGGGTGAATACGGCTCGGTAATTTTTATCGCGGGCAACATTCCGATGGTTTCCGAAATCCTGCCGCTGATTATTACGGGCAAGTTGGAACAGTTCGATGTACAGGGCGCATCGGCGGTGGCGTTGTTTATGCTGCTGGTTTCGTTTGTGATTCTGTTTGTGCTGAACGTGATGCAGTGGGCGTTGAGCAGGCGTTCGGGTGCGAAGGGTTGAGGGGTCGTCTGAAATCCCTCTTACCGTCATTCCCGCGCAGGCGGGAATCCACCGCACTGCAACAGAAAAACCAAAAATAAATAAGGCAGCCGAACTTTACCGATGGATTCCCGCCTGCGCGGGAATGACGGCAGCTAGACGCTTTTTGCTCTCTTAATCAATAAAAGGTCGTCTGAAAACGAATCCGCCCCACGAAAACGGTTTTTTCAGACGACCTCCAAACATCTTAAAACCAACCAGAGAACACCACCGCCATGAAACCCTATTCCGCCAATCCCAACCTGACCGAACCGCGCTGGCTGAGCGTGTTGCTGACCGCTGTCGCGCTGGGGTTCCTGCTGCTGATGCTGGTCGTACCGCTTGTCGCCGTGTTTTACGAAGCGCTGAAAGGCGGTTGGGATTTGTACCTTCAATCTATTACCGACCCTGAAGCGTGGGCGGCGATCAAGCTCACCCTGATTACCGCCGCAGTGGTCGTTCCCGTTAATGCCGTCTTGGGCGTGGCGATGGCGTGGCTGCTGACCCGTTTCGACTTCCGCGGCAAGCAGTTGCTGACCACCCTGCTCGATTTGCCGTTTTCCGTATCGCCCGTGGTTGCCGGTTTGATGTTCGTCTTATTGTTCGGCGCGCACACGGCGTTGGGTGGCTGGCTCGAAGCGCAAGGCATACAGATTATCTTCGCCATCCCCGGCATTATTTTGGCAACGCTGTTCGTTACCTTCCCCTTTGTCGCACGCGAAATCATCCCGTTGATGCAGGCGCAGGGCGACAGCGAAGAACAAGCTGCCCTGATACTCGGCGCAAGCGGCTGGCAGATGTTTTGGCGCGTTACCCTGCCCAACATTAAATGGGCGCTGCTCTACGGCATCATCCTCACCAACGCCCGCGCGATGGGCGAGTTCGGTGCGGTCAGCGTGGTATCGGGACACATACGCGGCGAAACCAACACCATCCCGCTTTTGGTCGAAATCTTCTACAACGAATACAACTTCACCGGCGCATTCGCCCTCTCCGGCGTATTGGCACTTTTAGCACTGGCGACGCTGGCGGTGCAGAACATCATCACAAAATTACAAGATAAAAAACTCGCCGCCGCCGAAAGGAACGCAGCATGAGCATCACCATCCAAAACTTAAACAAACACTTCGGTAGTTTCCACGCGCTGAAAAACATCAACCTCAACGTCCCCACCGGCAAACTCGTTTCCCTGCTCGGCCCTTCCGGCTGCGGCAAAACCACGCTCCTGCGCATCATTGCCGGACTGGAAAACGCCGACGGCGGCAATATCCTGTTTGACGGGCAAGACGTAACCACCAAGCATGTGCGCGAACGCAAAGTCGGTTTCGTGTTCCAACACTACGCCCTCTTCCGCCACATGAACGTGTTTGACAACGTCGCCTTCGGCTTGACCGTATTGCCCAAGTCCGAACGCCCGTCCAAAGAACAAATCCGCACCAAAGTCGAAGAATTGCTCAAACTCGTGCAGCTCTCCCACCTCGCCAAATCCTATCCGCACCAGCTCTCCGGCGGCCAACGCCAGCGCATCGCCCTCGCCCGCGCCCTCGCCGTCGAACCGAAACTCCTGCTTCTGGACGAACCCTTCGGCGCGCTGGATGCCAAAGTACGCAAAGAATTGCGTACCTGGCTGCGCGACATCCATCACAACTTGGGCGTAACCAGCATTCTGGTTACCCACGACCAAGAAGAAGCCCTCGAAGTTTCCGACGAAATCGTCGTCATGAACCACGGCAAAATCGAACAAACCGGCAGCGCCGAAGCCATTTACCGCAAACCCGAAAACGCCTTCGTTACCGAATTTCTCGGTGAAACCGACGCATTTGAAGGACGCATCGAAAAAGGCATTTGGCATTACAACGGCTTCGCGTGGAAATTGGACGCGCAATACAAATGGCAGGAACAAACCGCCACCGGCTACATCCGCCCGCACGAATGGCAGATCGCCGCCGAACATGAAACGCCGATGATCCGCGCCGAGATTGAAAAAATCCACGCCGTCGGCGCACTGACGCACGTTTTGGTGAAACACGGCAAACAGGACGTACATATCACACTGGCAGGCAGCGACGCCTCGCGGCTGGATTTGTCCGCAGGGCGGGAATTGGCATTGGTGCCGAAACAGGTTTATGTGTTTTCGCAAAACGAGTTGATTGAATATTCGATTTGATGGAGGAGAAAAGCAAAGGTCGTCTGAAAACAGGTTTTCAGACGACCTTTTGCTTTATCCAAACGGCTTAGAATTTGTATTCCACTTGACCGCGCAAGACGTTGACGTCTTGTCTGCTTGAGCCGGCAGTCGGGGTAACTTGTTTACCCGCCAAGTAAAAGCCTGACACTTTCCAGTTTTTCCAAGGAACGTAGGTCGCGCCGACTTGTACGCCTTGTACGTTTTTGCTGTAGTCTTGTACGGAAGATACGCCCGAAAGTGCGCCGACGCGGCGGTAGTTCAGGAAGACGTCGTAGGAATTGCGGACTTTCCAGTCGGCGAGTTTGTAGCGGACTTCGGTGAACACGCCGTCGTTTTTGATTTTTTGTCCTGCGTCGTTATAGGCTTTGATGTTGGACTTGCTGACCGCCGCCATCCAACGCCAATCGTCGTTGAATTTGACATCTGCGCCGATTTCGCCGAAGACGGCATTTTTCTTCGCGCCGCGCACGTCTATGTCTTTCATGTAGCTGACGGTTGCGCCGACGTTGATGTTTTCGTTAATCGGCAGGCTGCTTTGAATGGCGGCGAAGTGTTTGCGGCGGCCGCCTATGCCCCATACGTTGTCG
Source organism: Neisseria sicca VK64 (assembly GCF_000260655.1). Taxonomy (GTDB): domain Bacteria; phylum Pseudomonadota; class Gammaproteobacteria; order Burkholderiales; family Neisseriaceae; genus Neisseria; species Neisseria sicca_B. The sequence continues at coordinate 9,352 of NZ_AJMT01000178.1, read as the reverse complement.
TTGAGGCTGCCGGTACGGCGGCCAGCATAGATTTTAGTGGGCAGGGTTTTGTTGTCAAAGAAGATTTCTCCGCCGGTTACTTCGGTATCCCAGACACGGCCGTAGGAAGAGAATGCGCCGAATTTACCGACGCGGGCTTTGACGCCTTCGGTAATCGAGCCTTCGGCATAGAGTTTGTTCACGGGAACATCATGGTCGCCGTTGAATTTGCCGGTTTTCAAGTCGATGTTGGGTTCGATTTGGGTCACCAGTTTCCAGTCTTTATAGAGTTTGGCACGCAACCAGAATTCGGCGTTGAAATTGGTATTGGAGGCGTCGGGCGTGGGATTGGTGCTGCTGTTGTTGGCATTGATGTCTTTGGTGTCGGCACGGACGCGGAATGTGCCGTTTACGGTCAGCAAATCGTTGAAAATGCTGATTTTGTCTTCGTCTTTGCGGATGACGCTGCCCGAATTGACGTAATCGCTCGTCGTTGCCAATGCGGCGGCATCGCGCTCTACGCTAGCGGTTTCTGCAAATGCGGTGGGTAATGCCGCCAAGGCAGCGCATACAACGGCAAAGTTTTTTTGGATGTTCATGCCAATCTCCGATTGAAGGGTAAAAGGTATTTTTAACAAAAATTCCTAATCAATATTTGTTAGAAATTTACTAATTTTTGTAATCGAACGGCTGTAATCCTATGAAAGACGGCACAAACCGTCAAGAAGATTTAGAGTATTATGCTTATTTCCAAACTGATTTTGACGCATATCAATAGAGAAAGGTCGTCTGAAAACTTCCGGCAGCATCCGTTTCGTTTTCAGACGACCTTTAGGGTTTGATTCAAGCTTTCGGCACGAACATCGCATCCAAAATGTCGCCCAATGCCGTGCGGCGGGTTTTGCGGGTTTCCACCGCCATCCGCCATTGCTCTTCATTTCCCCAAAAGACGAAGCGTTCCCGTGCGCGGGTGATGGCGGTGTAGAGCAGCGCATTGTTTAAGCCCGACAGCGCGTCATCCCCGCCCTGCTCTATTTTCCCCGACGGCGGCAGCAGCCAGACTTCCCGATATTCCGAACCCTGGCTTTTATGCACAGTCATGGCGAACGCGGAATCAAACTGCGGCAGGCGGCTGATGGCGATTTTTTTGAAACCGTCCGCATTCGGAAAATACGCCGCCAAGCCGTTCGCCGACTCCGCGTCGGGCATAATCAGCCCGATGTCGCCGTTAAACACTTCCAGCGTATAGTCGTTGCGCGTAATCATGATGATTTGTCCCGCGAACCACGGTGTATCCGCGCCCGCCCGATGTTTGCGTTGCAGATAACGGCAATACTCTTCGTTGAACGCCTCCGCGTCCTGCCGCCATGCCGCCAAAACAACCACGTCCGCCGCGTGTCCGAACGCCAGTGCCACATCGTTTTTATCGACTGCCTGCCAGTATTTTTCGTGTTTGCGGTAAAGCAGCTCCGCCTGTTGTTTCAGACGACCTTCACGGATTTCCAGCTCGTCAGGGAACAAGGCAAACTGCGCCCAACCTTCCCCGCTCTTGCCCGATACGACCGCCCTTGCCAAGCAACCGATGCCGCTGTCTGCGCCGAAACGGTGGCTAACCTTCAGTTGCGCGACGTTTTGCGATAAAGCCGGCGGATTTTCCTCCACGAGGAAACCGTGTTCCGGCAGATAAATGCTCAGCTGATCCGCCGTCTCCTTATCCAAAACCGTCCGTCTCGACAACGCCGCCAATACCGCGCCGACGCCGACCGAAGGCAGTTGGAACTCGTCGCCCAAAAAAATCACGCGGCAGCCCGACGGAATCGCACGCAGCAAGTGAAGCAGCAGGGAAACATCCAACATCGAAGCCTCATCCACTACCAACACATCCAAAGGCAGCGGGCGGTTGCCGTCAAACGCAGGTAGCATTTGCGGCGGGCGCAGTTTCAAAAGGCGGTGGACCGTCTGCCCTTCCAGCGCGGACAAATGATTGCGCACCGCCTCTGGCATCTCGAAACCGTCCACCGCACGATGCAGCGCGCGCGCCATATGCGCCGCAGCCTTGCCCGTCGGCGCGGCCAGAGCGATACGCGGCAGGCGCGTGGCAGAGTTGGTGCAAATCAGCCCCAAAAGTTTCGCCACCGTCGTCGTTTTACCCGTACCCGGCCCGCCCGTAATCAGCATAAACGCCTGAAGCAGGGCAAGCCCCGCCGCATCCCGCTGCCCTGCGCTGCCTTTGTCGGCAAACCAACCGGACAAGTTTTGCGACGCGCTCATCCAATCCACAGGCTCGACTTCCGCTTCTGCCAAACGCTTGATTTCAGCCGCCAAATCATGCTCGAGCTGCCACATCCGCCCCAAAAACAACTTTCTGCCCTGCAACACCAACGGCGACGCGCCCTGCCCGACCGTCGGCGCCAATCCCGCCAATTCCTCCGCCTCGCCCTCATCCAGCCACACAAACGAATGCCCGTTCTGCAAAGCAGCAAACAGCCGCAATACATACGGCGTCAGCGCCGCAGCATGCTCCGGTACGCAACGCTCCAGCAAATGCCCGGCCGCTTGAGCGGCGGCAAGGTTCAAATCATCGGCGGTATTCTCAGCCATTTTCGTTTCCCGTATTGAAAAAAGGTCGTCTGAAAACTGTTTTTCAGACGGCCTTCTTTTGTTGACCGCTATTTGCCTTCATCCAGAAGGGATAAGGGCTGCTGTGCCTTGCGCAATTCTTCCACTTCGTCCAGCAGGCGCATAATCAGGCCGAGCGCGGGAATGCCGGCATCGAAGTCGCGGCTCAGGCGCTGGGCGCGGCGGATGCGGGCGAGTTGGAAACCGCTGTACAAAGTTTGTTCCGGCCTGCCGTTTACGTTGATGATTTCTTCCTCTATCAGCTCCAGCAGCCAATCGCGGCGGCAGCGGCTGGCAGCGAGGATTTCTTCGAAAGTCAGGGTAATGTCGGTGTGTTGCGTCATGGTTTGTCCTTTCAATTTGATGCGCTTTTGCCGTCAAAGTGGGCGGCAAGCTGCGCCCATGCGGCGCGGTCGGCTTCGCTTTCGGCCTTGGGAACGCTGATGCGGATGTTGAGGTACAAATCGCCCGCTTCTTTGGCCGGAATGCCTTTGCCTTTCAGGCGTATGCTTTTACCGTTTTGGCTGTTAGCAGGCAGGTTGACCTGCAAGCGTCCGGCTGCGGTGGGAACAATGATTTTGCCGCCCAATACGGCTTCCCAAGGCTTGACGTCTATGGTCTGGTATACGTCTTTTTTGTTTTTAACGTATAAATCGGGTTTGTCGTGGAACTTGATTTTCAGATACAAATCGCCGTTTGCGCCGCCGTTGTGACCGGGCAGGCCCTGTCCCGCCAAACGGATTTGCTGGCCTTCGGTAATGCCTTTGGGAATTTTGACGTTTAAGGTTTTGGTCTGATAACCGACGCGGCCATATTCGTCCACGGTCGGCACGTTCAGGCTTAATGAGCGCTCCGCGCCGACATAAGCGGCGTAAATATCGATACTCAGTTCGGCGTGCTGGTCTTCGCCTTTAATCGGACCGTCCGGCCTTGCGTGCGCCTGTCTCTGACTGCGGCCGAAGCCGGCAAACAAATCTTCAAAATTGAAATCGCCTGCGCCGAAAGGTTCGCCTCCACGGTATTCGTAGTGAAAACCGCCGGATTGCGCGCCGCCGAACGGATTGCCGCCTGCACTGCGGCCGTAGGGGTTGGCCAGCAATTCGTCGTATTCGGCACGCTTTTCACGGTCGGATAAGGTTTCGTAGGCTGTGTTGATTTCGGCGGTGCGCTCGGCGGCGTCAGGTTCTTTGCTGACGTCGGGATGGTATTTGCGTACCAGTTTGCGGTAGGCCTTTTTAATGGTGTCGGCGTCGGCGGTTTTGTCCACGCCGAGAATTTCGTAATAGGTTTTTTCTGCCATATCGTTCTTCCGTCTTTATCATGTTAATCATTATGCCGTATTTGCTATTTATAAGGGCGGAAGGCATAGATTCAATACTCTAGGCGCACAAATAAACGGTTAAGGCAGGTAAGCATCAAAAAGGTCGTCTGAAAACGGAAATCCGGTTTTCAGACGACCTGTATTATATAGTGAAATCAATCGGCAACAGTTACAGGGCGGCGGTTGTTCAAATCCCATAGCCGTTTGGACAGTTTTCAGGGATTTTAAAAGCCAGCTGGAACGTACAGGAGCGTTTCTATTCCGTAGTCGGCTTTGTAAGCTTTTTGCCTAATGCCCTGCTCTTCAGTTATCAAAACCTCCGTATTTAGATACAGAAATTTCTAAAATACTGCCCCCTTTACGGTAACGCCGAGTTTGATTCGGTGCTCTACCTTTACCCGGATAAATTCCTGTTCCTATTTCCATTCTAAAGTCGAAATGTTTCGGGTGGCGGGTAAATATTGCGTATTCACGAGATTCGATTTCCGACATTATGATTTTTTTGACTTTACCCAGTTTGGCTTCTGCATCTTTAATCTTCATGCCCGGATGTACCCCCGAAACCGTGTGACAGGCGGGAGAATAGGTGCTCAAAGAATCAATTTTTTTATGGAGTTTTATAGGAGAATCAGGATTGTCGTCTCCATCTTGCAAAGCGAAAACCATAACGTCTTTAGACAGCGTAATGGCAACAAATGCTACACCTTCGGCGTCGCTTGTTCTCTCCATTTTCGCCTTCGGGAATTTCTGTTTTACCTGCTTTAAGTTCTGCCCTAATTTAATTCCTGCGATGCTGTCTTTTTGAATCAAACATTCGGCAGCGGCCGGCATGGCAAGACCCAAAATTAACGCACTCATGATCCCGATTTTGTGCAACATGGTTACTTTCCTATTTAATAAAAATAGGATATTAACATATCAATATCTCTATATGGCAAGGATATCGTTCCAGACGACCTATTATCATTTTGCCAACATCAAATCCTTTCGCTAAAAAGGTCGTCTGAAATCAGGGCATTCCCCGTTTCAGACGACCTTTTCTCCCTATCGGCGACAATGCCAAATCAACTTTCCGTCTTCGGATTCGGCAGCAAGAAATTCAATACGATTGCCAAAATGGCGCACAAACCGACGCCGGCAAAACTCAACGTACCGACATGAACCGCCATGCCGCCGACGCCAACCGTCAGAACCGAGCTGACAATCACCAGATTTTTCGGCTGCATCAAATCCACTTTCGCATCCACCAGCGTTTTAATGCCCAAAGAAGCAATCGTGCCGAACAAAAGCAGCATGATACCGCCCATTACGGGCAGAGGGATGGAAGCGAGGAAAGCATTGAATTTGCCGAAAAACGCCATAGCGATAGCGAAAATCGCCGCCCAAGTCATAATGACCGGATTGCTGTTTTTCGTAATCATCACCGCGCCCGTTACCTCGCCGTAAGTCGTTACCGGTGGACCACCGATCAAACCTGCCACGCATACGCCCAATCCGTCGCCCGCCAGTGTTTTATCCAAACCCGGGTCTTTGGTGTAGTTGTTGCCCGTTACATTGCCGATTGCCATGATGCCGCCGATGTGTTCGATGGCGGGCGCGATGGCGACGGGCAGCATAAACAGCGCTGCCTGCCAGTTGACTTGCGGTGTTTCAAAATGTGGTACTTCAAACCACGGCGCAGCCGCGATGGTGGTGGTATCTACCAAGCCCATGACCAAAGCCAAAATATAGCCTGCAGCCACGCCGATTAAAATCGGAACCAGTTTCATCATACGGCTGCCGAAAACCGATACAACCACCGTAACGGCAAACGTAAAGCCCGACAAAATCAGCGCATCCGCATAGTCTATTACTTGCTTTCCGCTGGATTTGCCCATTGCCATTTCACTTGCGGCTGCAGCGACAGACAAGCCGATGACCATAATCACAGGCCCGATAACCACGGGTGGCAGCAGCCGGTTGACCGTAGCCAGCCCGCGCCATTTAATCAGCACAGCAAACACAAAATACATAAAACCCGCCGCAAACAGCCCGAACATGGTCGAAGGCAGGCCCCATGTTTCGAGGGAGTAGATAATCGGCGCAATAAAGGCAAAAGAAGAGCCGAGGAAAATCGGCACTTTACGCTTGGTGACTATTTGAAAGAGCAGCGTACCGATGCCCGCCCCCAAAAGTGCCAAAGAAGGATTCAGTTTGGTCAAAAGCGGAACAAGCACCATCGCACCGAACGCTACAAACAAAATCTGCGCGCCGGAAACCGCCAATTTAAGCTGGTTCATCAAAAAGCCTCGTCAAATCAATTCAAACGGCGGGAATTATACAGTTTCACCCCATAAATGAACATTAATTTACAAACAACCCATTAAATATACCAAGCCCCTGAAAACAAAACTGAACCGCCCTACTCCTAACCTGCCAAATCTTCATCTGAATTACCCAAACGAAATAATAACAAATAAAGTCAGGTTTATATCCAAGCTCCAATTAACACCAGAGGTCGTCTGAAACGCTTTTTCAGACGACCTCGGTTCTCATTATTAAACAATTATCTATATAATGCCTGCCTGATACGTCCTTTCAGACGACCTCCTACATTATTCTCAGAAAGCCAAAATATGAATACCAAACAAAAAGTCATCGCCATAGACGGACCCAGTGCATCGGGGAAAGGCACAGTCGCTTCCCGCGTCGCTCAGGCTTTGGGGTTCGATTATCTGGACTCCGGCGCGTTATACCGCCTGACCGCACTGTATGCGAAGAAACGGGATGTGGAATGGAACGATGAAGAGGCGGTTGCCGCGTTGGCGGAAAATCTGCCCGCCCGCTTTGAAGGCACTCAGGTCTTTTTGGATGACGAAGACGTTTCGGGACAAATCCGCAGCGAAGCCATCGGCATGGGCGCTTCTGCAGTGGCGCAGTTGCCGAAAGTGCGTGCCGCGCTTTTGCAGCGGCAGCGTGATTTTCTGACGGGAAAAGGTTTGGTTGCCGACGGGCGCGATATGGGTTCGGTTGTTTTCCCCGATGCGGCGTTAAAGGTTTTTCTGACCGCAGGTGCGAAAATACGGGCGGAACGTCGCGCCAAACAAATCGGCATTCCGTGCGAAGGCTTGGAATTTGAACGGATTTTGTCGGACATCGAAGCACGCGATGAAGCGGACCGCCGCCGCAGTGTCGCGCCCTTAAAGCAGCTTCCCGATGCGGAGCTTTTGGATACGGGCGGGCTGAGTATCGAAGAAGCTGTAAAAAAAGTGCTTGATTGGTATCATAAAGTTTGAAATTTAGGGTATAATCCCTGCGTTTTGTTTCAGACGACCTTTGGAGCATCTAAAGGTCGTCTGAAATATTTATTTTCAAAGCCTGCCGTGCCAAGGGCGGCAGGCATTCTCCAACCTACCCCGCACCCCTTGGCGGTGTACCGAAAAGAGTATATATGACTATGGAAAATTTTGCCCAGTTGCTTGAAGAAAGCTTTACCCTGCAAGAAATGAACCCGGGTGAGGTGATTACTGCCGAAGTCGTGGCAATCGATCAAAACTTCGTTACCGTTAATGCAGGTCTGAAATCAGAATCTCTGATTGACGTTGCTGAATTCAAAAACGCTCAGGGCGAGATTGAAGTTAAAGTTGGCGATTTCGTTACCGTTACCATCGAATCCGTTGAAAACGGCTTCGGCGAAACCAAACTGTCCCGCGAAAAAGCCAAACGCGCTGCCGACTGGATCGCTTTGGAAGAAGCGATGGAAAACGGCGACATCCTGTCCGGCGTTATCAATGGCAAAGTCAAAGGCGGCCTGACCGTTATGATCAACAGCATCCGCGCATTCCTGCCGGGTTCTTTGGTTGACGTTCGTCCCGTTAAAGACACTTCCCACTTTGAAGGCAAAGAAATCGAATTCAAAGTCATCAAACTGGACAAAAAACGCAACAACGTCGTGGTTTCCCGCCGCGCCGTTCTGGAAGCTACTTTGGGTGAAGAGCGCAAAGCCCTGCTGGAAAACCTGCAAGAAGGCTCTATCATCAAAGGTATCGTTAAAAATATCACCGACTACGGTGCATTCGTTGACTTGGGTGGCATCGACGGCCTGTTGCACATCACCGACCTGGCATGGCGCCGCGTGAAACACCCGAGTGAAGTGTTGGAAGTCGGTCAAGAAGTTGAAGCCAAAGTCCTGAAATTCGACCAAGACAAACAACGCGTTTCTCTGGGTATGAAACAATTGGGCGAAGATCCTTGGAGCGGCCTGACCCGTCGTTACCCACAAGGTACCCGCCTGTTCGGTAAAGTATCCAACCTGACCGATTACGGTGCATTCGTTGAAATCGAACAAGGCATCGAAGGTTTGGTACACGTTTCCGAAATGGACTGGACCAACAAAAACGTACACCCAAGCAAAGTCGTACAATTGGGCGACGAAGTCGAAGTTATGATTCTGGAAATCGACGAAGATCGCCGCCGTATCTCTTTGGGTATGAAACAATGTCAAGCCAATCCTTGGGAAGAATTTGCCGCCAACCACAACAAAGGCGACAAAATCTCCGGTGCGGTTAAATCCATCACTGACTTCGGCGTATTCGTAGGTCTGCCTGGCGGTATCGACGGTCTGGTTCACCTGTCTGACCTGTCTTGGACTGAAGCCGGCGAAGAAGCTGTACGCAAATACAAAAAAGGCGAAGAAGTTGAAGCCGTTGTATTGGCAATCGACGTTGACAAAGAGCGCATCTCTTTGGGCATCAAACAGCTGGAAGGCGATCCTTTCGGTAACTTCATCAGCGTAAACGACAAAGGTTCTTTGGTTAAAGGTTCTGTGAAATCTGTTGACGCCAAAGGTGCCGTTGTTGCCCTGTCTGACGAAGTGGAAGGCTACCTGCCTGCTTCCGAATTCGCAGCCGACCGCGTTGAAGACCTGACCACCAAACTGAAAGAAGGTGACGAGGTTGAAGCCGTTATCGTAACCGTCGACCGCAAAAACCGCAGCATCCGCCTGTCTGTTAAAGCCAAAGACGCTAAAGAAAACCGCGAAGCCCTGAATTCAGTCAATGCTGCTGCAACCGCCAGCGCAGGTACTACCAGCCTCGGCGACTTGCTGAAAGCCAAACTGTCCGGCGACCAAGAATAAGGTTGCAGACATGACGAAGTCTGAATTAATGGTTCGTTTGGCAGAAGTTTTTGCCGAGAAAAACGGTAACCAATTGCTGGCAAAAGACGTCGAATACAGCGTAAAGGTTTTGGTTGATACCATGACCCGCTCGCTGGCTCGCGGTCAGCGTATTGAAATCCGTGGTTTCGGCAGCTTCGATTTGAACCATCGCCCGGCCCGTATCGGCCGCAACCCCAAAACCGGCGAACGTGTGGAAGTGCCTGAAAAACACGTCCCTCACTTCAAGCCCGGTAAGGAATTGCGTGAACGTGTGGACTTGGCTTTACAAGAAAATG
>NZ_AJMT01000177.1:0-36438 GCF_000260655.1 Neisseria sicca VK64 | reverse complement strand
CGTATGGGTGTCTTACGGAAAATGGCGGAAAAATGGGGACATAAGGTATTGCCTCTTGCACCTTATTCACCTGAGCTCAACCCGATTGAGAAGGTGTGGGCGAATATTAAGCGGTATCTGCGAACCGTATTGTCTGATTACGCCCGATTTGACGATGCGCTACTGTCCTATTTTAATTTTAATTGACTATACTTTCCACGCCGACAATTTGGGATTGTGCTGTCTGCCTTACCCAATCAAGTCCATTTGCGTCATATACCGGTTCATTTCCAACATCACGCCTGCTTTTTATCAACAAACGCTGCGCCCGTTTTGGATGAGGTCGTTTTGCACGGTTTGGCAAGTGTCGTTTTGCACGCCGTTTCCCGCCCATTTTTTGAGCATTTCAAAACCTCGGTCGTCTGAAATTTGACGCCACCCTACCCAAGTGTTATTAATAATTCCTATTCACAAACAAACAGGAACAAACATGAAAAAAGTTGGTAACAAAGTGGTCGTTGTGGGCTTGGGCGCGGTTGGGGTCAGCTACGCCTATTCTATGCTCAACCAAGCCTTGTGCGACGACATGGTTTTAATCGACATCAACCGCACGCGCGCGGAAGGCGAAGCGCGCGACTTCCGCCACGGAATGCCTTATGCCGCTTCGCCTGCGCGTATTTACGTCGGCGATTACGATGATTGTTCGGATGCGGACATCGTGTGTATTTGCGCGGGCGCGGCGCAGGCTCCCGGCGAAACCCGTTTGGACTTAATCGACAAAAACCTGCGCATCTTCCGCGACATCGTTTTAAAAGTCATGGCTTCCGGCTTTGACGGCATCTTCTTGGTTGCCTCCAATCCTGTGGACGTACTGTCTTATGCCGTCCTGCGCTTTTCAGGGCTGCCCAAAGAGCGCGTTATCGGCTCGGGTACCATCCTTGACTCCGCCCGTTTCCGCGTTTGTCTGGGCAACGAATTCGACGTCGCACCTTGGAGTGTCGATGCCATGATGATCGGCGAACACGGCGACAGCATCATTGCGCTATGGAGCACCGCCAACATCGCGGGTATGTCGGTTCAGAAGATGTTGGAACAATCAGAAGACGGGCAGGCGCGTATGGACAAAATCTATACCACCGTGCGCAATGCCGCCTACGAAGTCATCGCCGCCAAAGGCTCAACCAGCCACGGCATCGGCATGGGCTTGAGCCGCATCTCCAACGCCATCCTGCACAATCAAGGCGTCGTGCTGCCCGTCTCCACCCTGCTTGAAGGCGAGTTCGGACAAAACGGCGTGTATATCGGCGTACCGACCGTCGTCAACCGCCAAGGCGCGGTCCGCATCATCGACCTGCAACTTTCCGACGACGAAGCCGAACGCTTCGCCCGCTCGGCGGAGCTGTTGAAAAGCTATCAACGCAAAGTCGATGAAATGGTCGGATAAAGAGATAATCTTTGAATAAAACGTCGTCTGAAAACCGGAAATTTGGTTTTCAGACGACGTTTTTTATTCACAAACCTAAGCCCTATTTCTCTGCTTTCAACACTCTTTGACGGCGCGTTTCACTCAACACCATGCCTGCGCTGACGGAGACGTTCATGCTTTCGACCGTGCCGAACATGGGTATCGACACCAGCATGTCGCAATGTTCGCGCGTCAGGCGGCGCATGCCTTCGCCTTCGTTGCCCATCACCCATGCCGCGCTGTCGGGCAGGTCGCAGTGATAGAGGTCGGCGTCGCCGCCCATGTCGGTGCCGATGATCCAGATGCCGTATTCTTTCAGCTCGCGCAGGGTGCGGGCGAGGTTGGTTACGGTGATGTAGGGGACGGTTTCCGCCGCGCCGCAGGCGACTTTGCTGACGGTGGCGTTCAGTCCCGCACTTTTGTCTTTCGGCGCGATGACGGCGTGTACGCCCATTGCGTCGGCGGTACGCAGGCACGCGCCGAGGTTGTGCGGGTCGGTGATGCCGTCGAGTATCAGCAATAGCGGCGGTTCGCTCAGGTTTTCCAATACGTCTTCGAGGTGGACGTGGTTTTTGGAAGCGTCGATAAACCCGACCACGCCCTGATGCCGCGCGCCTTTGCTGATGGCGTTGAGGCGGTCGGCATCGGCGAAGTGTACGCGCACGTTTTCGTTTGCCGCTTTCTCCAACACGTCGCGCGTGCGGGCATCGTTTTTGCCTTCTTGGATGTAAAGTTCGGTAATCGATTTCGGGTTTTGCCACAAGCGGGCGTTGACGGCGTGGAAGCCGTAGATGAGTCTTTGGTTTGCCATGATTTTGCTTTATAAAAAATTTCAGACGACATTATAACAAGATAAGGTCGTCTGAAAGGGAAAGGTCGTCTGAAAACAAGTGTAACCGGTTTCACTCAAACACAGCCGCCTAGCGCATTAAATACCCCAACAGCCCAGAACTGCCCACACCGATCAACACGGTAACCAACATAGAAAACCTGCTGGCGGCAAGCACGGTCAGTGCAATGGCAATCAACTCGTGCGGTTTGTTGGACACGAAATAAGGCGCGATGACGGAAATCAACACGCAACCCGGCGCGGCTTCCATCACAATTTGTGCACGGCGGCTTAAAGTGCGGTTGCGCAAGGCAAAAAAACCGATAAGGCGGGTGGAATACGTTACCGCCAGCATACTGGCAAACAGCAGGAACGACTGCCAAGAGAGCAAATCCTTCATTCCTTCTCTCCCCAAAGATAGGCGGCAAGCAGGCCGGAAATCGCACCCATCGGCACATACCAATGCCCGTCCACCGACAAATAAGTCCCGCCCGCCACAATCAGGCTGACAAACCACGGGCGTGCCGCCTTAAAGCTTTTCCACATACCCCGTAGCAGCACCAAAAACACGGCGGGAAACGCCATGCCGAAGCCCCATGCCGCTACATCGCCGAACATCGGCCCGACCGCCGCGCCAAACGCCGCAAAGCCGATCCAAGTGGTATAAAGGATAAAGCACACGCCCGCGTAATAAGGCATATTGAACGCCGGTAGCCCCATCGCCTTGCGCTTTTGGATTTCCGCAAACGCCAGTGCCCAACTTTCGTCGCACATAAAAAACAGCGCGGGCATGGCTTTTTTCAGCGGCATATCCCGCATATAAGGCGCGATTGCCGCCCCCATCAAAATATGGCGCGAATTAATCATGAAGGTAACGGTAGCGATGATCAGTATCGGCAGCGGGTTTGTCCACAAGTTGACCGCTGCAAATTCCGAGCCACCGGCAAAGTTCATGCCCGTCATCAGCAGCATTTCCAGCCAGCTCATCCCTTTCTGCCCGCCTTGTACGCCGAGTATCAACGCCCACGGCAAAAGCCCGATAAGCATGGGCGAGCATTCTTTGATGCCGCGTAAAAATTCGGATTGCGGGGAATTTGGGTGTGTCATTTTGTTGAGAAATTTAAATAGAGTGTGAAGATGAAAAATGAGGGAAGGTATTATAAGTGAAATCGTCAACAATCAGGAGGGCAAGACAAAATCGCAAACAAGGAAACGCCGTATTGATTTCAGATTCATTTACGGGAACACCCAAAATACAGCTTGAAATGAAAACAGCCGGATTCTGCAATATGACAGAATCCGGCTGATACAAACCGAATGAACAGGTTTTCAAGAATATCCGAAGTTGGTTGGGCGATTCACATTTTCAGACGACCTTCGATCATCCGATCATCTTTCCATTATGTGAATCCCTGCCCTGATTATAAAGCTTTAAGACGGGCAATCCGGTTTTCCAAAGAGGGGTGGGTGCTGAGCAAAGAATCTTTGGCATCGCTGGCGATACCCATCGCATTCATTTGCTGCGGCAAATCGCTCGGGTTGCCTTTCAAGCGTTGCAGCGCGGCAATCATTTTGGGCGCGCCGACCAGTTTGGCGGCGCCTGCATCCGCACGGTATTCGCGCTGACGGCTGAACCACATCACGATGATGCTTGCCAAAAAGCCGAACACGATCTGCAATACCATGCTGACTAAAAAATATGTGCCTTGCGAAGTGCTGCCGTCGTTGTTGCGTGCAATCATGCCGGAAACGATGCGGGCAAGGAAAACCACAAACGTATTGACCACGCCCTGTATCAAGGTCAGCGTAACCATGTCGCCGTTGCCGACGTGTGCCATTTCGTGCGCCAAAACGGCCTCGACTTCGTCCCGCGTCATGCGCTCGAGCAAACCCGTACTCACCGCAATCAGCGAACTGTTGCGCGTGGCACCGGTTGCGAAAGCATTGGGTTCGGGGGAATGGTAGATCGCCACTTCCGGCGTTTTCAGGCTCCACTGCCTCGCCTGTGCTTCCACAGTCGCCAACAACCACGCTTCCACTTGATTGCGCGGCTGCACGATGACTTCCGCACCGACAGAGTTTTTCGCGATGGATTTGGACATCAATAATGAAATGATCGAACCGGCAAAGCCGACGACGGCCGAGTACACCAGCAGACTGCCGACCTGATCCGTACTGTGTATGCCAAGTACGGCCAAAACAACGCGGATGACGACCAAAACGGCAATATTGGTTGCGAGAAACAAGAAGATTCGTTTCACCGGGGAGATTCCTTTTTTGGGTATGGTTGGTTTATGTTTTTGATTGATATAAAAGAACAACAAAATTAAACAATATCGGAATATTGAAGTTTACTTTGCACGCTACGCTTTATATCGAAACCGGTTGGAATTCAAATTATCGGTTTGCCCTAAAATTTTCGAGCGAATTCACAATCAGGCTGTAAGACTTATACCGCATTACTGCTAATGCTGCGGTATTTTCTCAAAAAGAGGCGGATTCTAAAATGCCGTACTTGGAAAAGGTATGCAAAACCAAAGTATCATTTTGACTAAACAGGAGATTTAGCGTTAACAAAATACCATTTTCCCCTCAAAAACGTATTGATTACTCGTCCGAATATACCTAATAAAGACCGTTACTCCTCTTTTGATTGCCACCCTACCCCGAAATCTGATAAATAACGAATATAACATTTACATTAAATCCGTGCGCAAATCATGAAACGCAAAACCTCCCTCAATCTCGTTCTTGCCAGCATTGCGGTTGCCATTGCCTTGATTACGGCTGCGGCTTTTTGGTTTTATCACAGCCCCTACGGTCCGACCATCCCACTTATCCGTACCGGTTCTTCACAATCCATTACCCAACCCGACCGACCATCCCCGAAAATCGTCCAATCTGCGCGCAACCAAATCGGCAAGACCCTGCGTTATGACTCTGCCTATACCAAACTCAAATATCCGATGGGTGACGTACCGATGAAAAAAGGCGTGTGCACCGACGTCATCATCCGCGCCCTGCGCGACCAAAATATGGATTTGCAAGAACTTGTCCATCAAGACATGAGCCGAAACTTCTCCGCCTATCCCAACCGTTGGGGCTTGAAACAACCCGATGCCAACATCGACCACCGCCGGGTGCCCAACCTCATGACTTATTTCACACGCCAAGGCTGGGCGGTACAAGATACGAATTATCAGGCAGGCGACATTGTGACTTGGGAGCTTAAAGGCAACCGCCCCCACATCGGCATCGTCTCCGACCGCAAAATTGGAGACAGACCCTTGATTATCCACAATATCGGTTTGGGAACCCGCGAAGACGACATCCTCTACCGCTATACTATTACCGGACATTTCAGGCTTCCCGTTCAGTAAATTTTCCATCGTGTTATAGTGAATTAAATTTAAATCAGGACAAGGCGACGAAGCCGCAGACAGTACAGATAGTACGGAACCGATTCACTTGGTGCTTCAGCACCTTAGAGAATCGTTCTCTTTGAGCTAAGGCGAGGCAACGCCGTACTGGTTTAAAGTTAATCCACTATACAAACAACCATCCCAAAAGGTCGTCTGAAAACCCGATATTCTTTGACAAGGCATCCTGACAAGCGTCCGGACGCCTGAATATTCTGACGTAGGCAGGAGGCGGCTGATCAATACGTTTGATAACCAAGCCGGTAAGACAGCCCTACCATAGCCCTTTCACAACGTTTTTACTATAATCCCCCATTTCCCCCTGCCCTGTGCATCATGCCCAAAGCCACTTTCTACACCCACGCCGCCGACCCCGCCGCCTTCGCCTGCCGCCTGATTGCGCGCGCCATACGCGACGGCGGGCAGATATTGGTCTGGTCGGATTCCGATGAAACCATCCGCCGCCTCGACCGCGACCTTTGGCAGCAAATTCCCGAAAGTTTCATTCCACATGAAATTTGGCAACCCGACCAACCCATGTCGTCTGAAACACCCGTATGGCTCGCGTTCGGCGATACTTTACCCACCGTCCCTGAAAACGCCACCGTCCTCAACCTCTCGCCCGACTTTTGGAACGAAGCCCCCGTCGTTCCCGCCCGCGTGCTTGAAATTGTAGGCAGCAGCTTGGAAGGGCTCGCCGACGCCCGCGAACGCTTCAGCGCATACAGAAAAAACGGCTTTACCATCGAACACCACGATATGACGGGCAAAGCCTAAAATCGAAGGTCGTCTGAAAACGGCTTTACACGATAAGCCGAAAATTTAAACAGCCTTGATTCCTTTTGATTCAAACTGGGCTATAATCCCGACTTTCTTTTACTGACCCCTTTTAAAAGACGAAAACATCATGAACAAAACTTTCAAATTCAGCGCATTGGCAATCGCCGCCGCATTGGCACTGACCGCCTGCGACAAAAAAGACGCCAATACACCTGCTTCAGCCTCTGCACCCGCATCGGCATCCGCAGCTTCCGGCGCATCTGCCGCAAAAGACGCATCCTCTATCGGCACACCGGTCCAACAAGCCAGCTACGCAATAGGTATGGACACCGGCAACTTATTGAAACAAATGAAGGATCAGGGCACGGAAATCGACATGAAGGTCTTCATCGAAGCCTTGCAGGCTTCTTACGAAGGCAAAGAAAGCAAAATGACTGAAGCCCAAGCACAAGAAATCATGGTGAAATTCATGAAAGAACAACAAGCCAAAGCGGTGGAAAAACTTCAGGCTGACGCCAAAGCCAACCTGGAAAAAGGCGAAGCGTTCCTCAAAGAAAACGCCACTAAAGAAGGTGTGAAAACCACTGCTTCCGGCCTGCAATACAAAATCACCAAAGAAGGTGACGGCAAACAGCCTAAAAAAGACGACATCGTCGTTGTCGAATACGAAGGCCGCCTGATTGACGGTACCGTCTTCGACAGCAGCAAAGCCGGCGGTCCTGTCACCTTCCCCGTCAGCCAAGTCATCCCCGGCTGGGCCGAAGGCATCCAACTCTTGAAAGAAGGCAGCGAAGCCACCTTCTACATCCCGTCCAAACTCGCCTACCGCGACCAAGTCATGCCGGGCGGGAAAATCGGTCCGAATTCCACTTTGGTATTCGACGTGAAGCTGGTTAAAATCGGCAAACCCGAAGATTTCCAACCCGCTCCCGGTCAAGTTGACATTCAAAAAGTCCAATAAGCCTGCGCTTTAACCCGATGCCCGAACCGAATCCGTTTCGGGCATTTCTGTTCTATATATTCGCAAAACATGGTTTACCCCGTTTCAGACGACCTCCTATCCCATCAAACCCCCAATAAACCTGCGCCATAACATTGCGATTTTGTTTTGCTATACAATAAAACCTACCAACCTCCTACAACCGACGCTATGAAAAACATCGTTATCCTCATCTCCGGCCGCGGCAGCAATATGCAGGCCATTGTCAATGCCGCCATTCCAGACGTCTGCATCGCCGCCGTCCTCAGCAACAGCGCAACCGCCGCCGGACTGGCTTGGGCAGCCGATCGCGGCATCGCCACCGACAGCCTCAACCACAAAGACTTCCCCAGCCGCCTTGCTTTCGACCAAGCCATGATGGAGAAAATCGATGCCTATCAACCTGATTTGGTCGTCCTCGCAGGCTTTATGCGCATCCTCACGCCCGAATTCTGCGCCCATTACTCAAACCGCCTGATCAACATCCACCCGTCCATCCTCCCCGCCTTCACCGGTCTGCACACCCACGAACGCGCCCTTGAAGCCGGCTGCCGCGTCGCAGGCTGCACCATCCATTTTGTAACCCCCGAGCTGGACTGCGGTCCGATTATCTCGCAAGGCATCGTCCCGATCCTCGACGGCGACACGCCCGACGACATTGCCGCACGCGTCCTGACCGTCGAACACCGCCTTTTCCCGCAAGCCGTTGCCGATTTCGTTGCAGGTCGTCTGAAAATCGAAGGCAACCGCGTATTCAATTCAGAACGCAACGCCGAAGGACAAACCTTACTCGCGTAATCCTGCCCAATGCGCAGCATCCTACAAGGAAACACCATGAGCCAAAACCGGTTGACCCTTTCGGATATCATTTCCGAATCCGACTACCGTAAACGCCAAAGCAAAGCCATCGATTTATTCAACCAAAGCCTCAAAAACAACCCCGAAACAACGCGGGCGGTATGCGATTTTGTTGTCGGAGACCCGCTCAATAACCGCTCTTTTTCTCCCGGTTTTAAGCTGCACTGCCTAAACTGGCTGATCGACCATCACTTGGACCGCTGTGACGAAAGCTACGAGCAGCATCCTGAAGACGACGGCTTTCCCGAAGGCTTCGACGATTTAATCGATTGCCAGTGGAAATTCAAATGGATCATTCCCATGCTTGCCCGCGACCTCTTTCTCGACAAAAAGGAAATCGAGGAAGCGAACGAAACAATGCGTTACCACTATGAAAACATGCGGTTCAGTCTTTCATCATTTTATAAAACCCTGATGCTGCAAAACATCCTGTCCGGAGATCACGCCGCCGCCAAAGAAAATTTCCAAAAATGGCAGCAAACCGCCGCAGATGAATTTTCCGACTGCCCCGCGTGCGAACAGTCCGAGCAGGTCAATTTCTACCATTTTATCGGGCAGTACCAAAAAGCCATCGATACCGCCCAACCCATCTTAACGGGAGAAATGACCTGCGCCGAAGTGCCTCACCTCACCTACTACCCCGTCATCGACAGCATGATAAGGCTGGGCAAATACGAGGAGGCGGAACGCCTTTTGGACGAAGCCATAGACAAAATCAACGTCGAAGAAGACGAAGAGTTCGTCCGCCTGATCCCCCTCTTTTCCCAACTGGCGTACAAACTCGGACAGTCGCAACGCGCCCTCGATTTGATGAACCGGCACGGCGACACCATCATTCGACATGCCCCAAACGACAATATGCTCTATTTAGACTACCTCATCGCGCTTTCTCCTTTTGACGAAAAAGCGGCGCAACATGCCCGCGAGTTTGCCGCAGACTTCGACAAACGCAACGGCAACAGCTATTACCAAAGCCAGATTGAATTTATGTTCGGTTCGGGCAATCTCCAATAACCCAAGCTCGTCTGAAATCCTTTCAGACGACCCAAACAGGAGGAATGACACCATGAAAACACCCACCCTACTAATCGCCGCCGCCCTCTCCCTAAGCGCCGCAAACGCCTATGCCGCAGGACTGCCCCAATCAGCCACCCTGAAATACTCCGGCAGCTACGGCATACCCGCTACCATGACCTTCACACGCAGCGGCAACCAATACACCATCGTATCCAGAATCAAAGTCCCGATGTACAGCATCCGCTTCGAATCCGGCGGCACCATCAGCGGCAACACCCTCCGTCCCAAATACTATAAAGACGTCCGCGGCGGCAAACTCTATGCCGAAGCCAAATTCAGCGGCAACAGCATCACTTACGGCAAAGCCGGTTCGAGCGAAACCGCCAAAACCGGCGGCACGACACTCGACCTCTTTACGCTGGCTTGGCAGCTTGCCGCCAACGATGCCCGCCTGCCGTCCGGCCTGAACATCACCAACGGCAAAAAACTCTACCCCGTCAGCGGCATGACCAAAGTCGGCAGCGAAAACTACAAAATCGGCGGCGGTACGACCACCGTCAACAAATACCGTGTCAAACGCGGCGACGACACCGTCACCTATTCGTTCGCCCCCGCCTTCAACAACATTCCTGCCGAAATCAAATACACCGACGACGGCAAAACTTACGACCTCAAACTCACATCCGTCATCATTGACGGAAAAGCCGTCAAACCATAACGGCGGCACACCATCCCAAATGACCGACCGTTTCCCAAAGGTCGTCTGAAAACTGAACTGCACCTAAAAGTTGGATATTTCTTCCAATCTATTAAGGTGCAGTTTTTTATAGTGGATTAAATTTAAATCAGAACAAGGCGACGAAGCCGCAGACAGTACAAATAGTACGGAACCGATTCACTTGGTGCTTCAGCACCTTAGAGAATCGTTCTCTTTGAGCTAAGGCGAGGCAACGCCGTACTGGTTTAAATTTAATCCACTATATTGCCGCACACATGACTTTTCAACCCTCACACCATAGCGATTCGCCTATGGCGTATTTCTCTCAAAAAACGACCGCCATTTTCAGACGACCTGCGATTTTTTAGTTGAAAGGTATGCGTTTACAGACTGGCAGGCTTAAGCTGTATTCACATTATTTTTCAGATTGTAAACAATATGTTCTACCCAATTAGGCCTCCGCATAAGGTATGACATCGAAAATTTTTTAAAAATAGAGATATTGTGTTCTTGAACATTCTGTGCTGAAATTACATGACACTACAAAAAATAGTAGTGCGTAAAAAATATAAAACGGATGAAGGAGAAAACCATGCAATTGTTTTTAGACAATCTCAAAGCCTTTTTTGAAACCATCAGCGGCTGGGTCTGGGGGCCTGTCATGCTGGTGCTGCTGGTCGGCACGGGCATTTTGCTGACCGTCATGCTGAAGGGCTTGCAATTCACCATGTTGGGCTATGCGCTGAAGCAGGCTTTCGTGCCGTCAAAGAAGCATGAAGACGGCGAAGACCACGAAGGCGATATTTCCCATTTCGCCGCTTTGATGACCGCCCTGTCCGCCACCATCGGCACGGGCAATATCGCCGGCGTGGCGACT
This sequence comes from Neisseria sicca VK64, assembly GCF_000260655.1. GTDB lineage: Bacteria > Pseudomonadota > Gammaproteobacteria > Burkholderiales > Neisseriaceae > Neisseria > Neisseria sicca_B. The sequence goes on along the minus strand of NZ_AJMT01000177.1, from coordinate 25,517 downwards.
GCCGTAGTGACCGGCGGTCCGGGCGCGGTATTTTGGATGTGGATGACCGCCGTTTTTGGCATGGCGACCAAATACGGCGAAGGCGTGTTGGCGGTGAAATACCGCGTGACCAACTCCAAAGGCGAAATGTCCGGCGGCCCTATGTATTACATCGAAAACGGTTTGGGTAAAAACTGGAAATGGATGGCATTGGCGTTCGCTTTATTCGGCACATTCGCTTCGTTCGGCATCGGCAGCTCCGTACAGTCCAACTCAGTCGCTCAAGCGGTTCAGACGAGCTTCGGCGTCGAACCTGTCTATACCGGCATTACGTTGACGGTTCTGACTGCCATCGTCGTTTTGGGCGGTATCAAAGGCATCGCTAAAGCCGCTTCTTTCATCGTACCCGCTATGGCGGTGTTTTATGTGGTGGGCGGTATTTCCATTATCGTCATCAATTCCGATGCGCTGGTGCCTGCCGTCAAGCTGATTTTCTCCGATGCGTTCAGCGCGCAGGCAGTGGCGGGCGGCGCTATCGGCACGGTAATCCGCTACGGCGTGGCGCGCGGCGTGTTCTCCAACGAAGCGGGCATGGGTTCTGCACCGATTGCCGCCGCAGCCGCCAAAACCGACCATCCCGTCCGTCAGGCATTGGTTTCCATGACCGGTACGTTTTTGGACACCATCGTCGTTTGTTCGATTACCGGCATCATTTTGGTCATGGGCCTGCTCGGCGCGGGCGGCGAGTTTGTCAAACCTGAATTGAGCGGCGCGGCACTGACGACCGTCACCTTCCAAAAAATGCTGCCCGGCATCGGCGGCTGGATTGTCACCATCGGTCTGATTTTCTTCGCCTACTCAACCATTTTGGGCTGGTGCTATTACGGCGAGAAATGCGCGGTTTATGTATTCGGCGAGAAGTTTGCCGGTTTGTACCGCGTCGGTTATGTCTCTTCCGTCATGCTGGGTACAGTCTTGAGCCTTGATTTGGTATGGCTGGCTTCGGATACGTTCAACGGCCTGATGGCGTTGCCCAACCTGATCGCACTTCTTTTGATGATTAAAGTCATCGTCAATGAAACGCGCGACTTCAAACAAAAAGTCAGAGACGGAGCGTTGCCGCATTGATGCCTGAGGTCGTCTGAAAGGTGTTTCAGACGACCCGATATCTGTATTTATAGTGGATTAACTTTAAACCAGTACGGCGTTGCCTCGCCTTAGCTCAAAGAGAACGATTCTCTAAGGTGCTGAAGCACCAAGTGAATCGGTTCCGTACTATCTGTACTGTCTGCGGCTTCGTCGCCTTGTCCTGATTTAAATTTAATCCACTATATCAAACCAGTCGGCGGAGGAACAAAATGAAAGTGCTCGTTTTAGGTGCCGGAGTTGCCGGCGTATCTTGCGCGTGGTATCTGGCGGAAGCCGGACATGAGGTAACGGTAATCGACCGCGCCGAAGGCGTGGCAATGGAAACCAGTTTCGCCAATGCGGGTCAGCTTTCTTACGGCTACACCACGCCTTGGGCGGCACCCGGCATTCCGACCAAAGCACTGAAATGGCTGTTTAAAAGCCATCCTCCCCTGCTGTTCCGCCCCGACGGCAGTCTGTATCAAGTCGAATGGCTGTGGCAAATGCTGCAAAACTGCACGGCATCCCGCTATCAAATCAACAAAGAGCGCATGGTCAGGATTTCCGAATACAGCCGTGAAATGTTCCGCCGTTTTGAAGCGCAAACCGGCATGAATTTCGAAGGACGCAAAAAAGGAACTTTGCAGATTTTCCGCCAAGCCAAAGAAGTCGAAGCGGCAGAACAAGACATTACCGTTTTGGAACGATACGGCGTGCCCTACCGTCGTCTGAAACCCGAAGAATGCGCAGAATTCGAGCCTGCACTTGCGCGCGTTACCGCCAAAATTGCCGGCGGCCTGCACCTGCCTGCGGATGCAACCGGCGACTGCCACCTCTTCACCCAAAACCTGTACAAACTGTGTCTGGAAAAAGGCGTACAGTTCCATTTCAACCGAACCATCCGCCGCATCGAACACAACGGCCAGCGCATCAGCGCAGTGGAAACTGAAACAGAACGGTTTGAAGCAAATGCCTTCGTCTGCGCGCTCGGCTGCTTCAGCAGAACGGTTTTGGCGCAGTTGGGCCTCGATCTGCCCATTTACCCCGTCAAAGGCTATTCCTTGACCCTGCCCGTCAAAAACTCAGACGGCGCGCCGGTTTCCACTGTTTTGGATGAAAGCTACAAAGTCGCCATCACACGATTCGACAACAGAATCCGCGTCGGCGGCATGGCGGAATTGTCCGGCTACGAAATCAAACTGTCCGAAAAACGCCGCGAAACGCTGGCTTTGGTCGTCAACGATTTGTTCCCCGAAGGCGGCGACTTGAATCAGGCATTGTTCTGGAGCGGACTCAGACCGATGACGCCCGACAGCACGCCGTTAATCGGCCGCACCCGCTTTGACAACCTGTTCCTGAATACAGGTCACGGTACTTTGGGCTGGACCATGTCGCTGGGCTCGGCAAAATTGACCGCCGATATCGTGTGCGGCAAAGACACCGAAATCCGCAGCGACGACTTGAGCCTGTCGCGCTATCCGTCTTGAGCTTTAAACCGATAAGGTTTGAGCGGCACTATAGTGGATTAACTTTAAACCAGTACGGCGTTGCCTCGCCTTAGCTCAAAGAGAACGATTCTCTAAGGTGCTGAAGCACCAAGTGAATCGGTTCCGTACTATCTGTACTGTCTGCGGCTTCGTCGCCTTGTCCTGATTTAAATTTAATCCACTATACAAACTCAAAGGTCGTCTGAAAACGTAATATAGTTTTCAGACGACCTTTCTCACATTCCCACGAAACCCAACATCCCCAAAAGCAAACCTGACGGCTGCCTCTGAACACATTTAAGGTTTCGCCAGAAATCCGTCACGTTTAAAACTTAAAGTTCACGCCGCCGGTGAAGCTGCGGCCCATTTGCGGGGTGTCAGACAGGAAGCTGCTGTGGGCGTAAACGGACTGGTTGAACAGGTTGTCTGCTTTGACGTACCAATTCCACTCGCCGTAGCCGGTGCGGCGGCGGTAGTTTGCGCCGAGGTTGAGCATATGGTGTCCGGGCGTGCGCGTTTCGTAGCGGGCGAGTTTGTTTTGGGCGAACACGCGATAGTAGTCGAGATGGGCATCGATGCGGTCAGTCAGCGCGGCATTCAGGTGGAAGCCGAGTCGTGCGGCGGGAACGCGCGGGGCGTTTTGGTCGGCTTGGGCGATGTAGGGACGGTTGCCGTAGGCGTCTTCCCTGCCGGGCAGCGACGGAAGGTTTTTCAGACGACCTCTGACGTAGTCGCCGGAAAGTCCGATGCGGTAGCGCGGTGTGGGCTTAAAGTAGATTTCGCCTTCCGCGCCGTAGAAGTCGGCGCCGGATTGGTTGTAGCGCACGAGCTTCATTTCGCTGTCGTCTTCAATGGATTTGGGGCCGCGTCCGTCGTTTAAGGTTTGGGCGTAGATGTAGTTGCCGAAGCGGTTGCGGTAGAGTGCCAGATTGTATTGCCAGCGGTCGCCTTCGTAGCCCAGCGCGAGTTCGATGTTGTTGGAACGCTCTTTGTTGAGGTGTTTGTTGCCGACTTCAAAGGTATTGGTGGCGACGTGTTTACCGTGTGCGTACAGCTCTTGCGTTGACGGCAGGCGTTCCTGATGGGAGGCGGTCAGGCTGAGTTTGTGTCGGGGTGTGAAATACCAGTTGCCAGAAAGCGCGAACGAGCGGGCGGTTTGGCGGTGCGCGCCGAGATCGGGCAAGGGTTGGTTGTAGTAGTTTTCCCGATCAATCAGGGCTTTGTCGTACTGGATAGATGCTTTTTGTTTTTCCACGCGCACGCCGCCTTCAAGCGAGAAGTTGTCCCAATTTGCCTGTTCTACGCCGAAAAAGCTGTAATGATGCACATCGTTGTCGATCAGCATCGGCTGTTGGACGGTTTCGGGAATGGCGGAAAGCGCGCTGGATTTTTGGGTGAGGTATTGCACGCCCCAACTGCCTTTCAGACGACCTATGGGCAGGTGGCGCAATTCGATGCGGGCATTTTGCGTTTTGTTCTTGAAGAAGTTTTCCACCGCATCGCCCGCTTTTTCGTCGTGGCGGTAGTCGTTGCGGTTCAAATGCACGCGCAGGGCTTCGAAACCGGGGAGCGGCTGCTTCCATTCGGCGCGGATTTCGTAGCGTTTGTTGCGCAGATCTATCCACGGTCTGCCGCTGTGGGCGTGCGCGTGTGCATTATCGTCGTCGTGGAAGCCACAGCTCAAGCCCGGATTGTCGTAATCGATGTCTTCTTCGGTCAACAGGTGCGGATAAAGCTGCAAATAGCGTTTGTTAATCAAACTCTTCTGCCAGATGATGTCGGCGTGGCAGTCGTCGTAGAGGTGACTGTGCGCAGGCAGACCGTAGCGGTCACGACGGTCGCTGTACGCCGCGCCGATAAAGCCTTTCTCGCCCACCCAAGACAGCCCGATGCTGCCTGTTTGCGAATCGGCATGGCTGTCGGGCAAGCGTTTCAGACGACCCTCTTCTTTGCGGTAACGCGGTACGGCGTAGTCGCCTGATTTGCGGTACAGCCCTTCCGTGTGCAACACGAAGTTTTTGCCCAGTCCGACATTGATGCCGCCGGACGTGAGTTTTTCCAGATTGCCGCTGCTCAAACGCAGCCCCAGTTCGCCCGATACGCCGTTTTCAGGCATTTTTTCAGGGATTTTTCCGTCGGCAACATCCACCAAGCCCGCCACATTGCCCGAGCTGTACAACAGCGTTACCGGCCCGCGCAGGATTTCGACTTGTTGCGACAAGGCGGTGTCCACCATCAGGGCATGGTCGGGCGAGAAATCCGCCATGTCGCCCGTTTCGCCGTGATGGTTCAACACTTTAATCCGTCTGCCCGTCTGCCCGCGTATCACAGGCGCGGACGCGCCGCCGCCGTATTGTGAAGCATGGACGCCCGGCACGCCGTTGAGCGCGTCGCCGAGATTGACGGCTTTTTGCCGCAAAGTATCGCCGCTGATGATTTTGTCGGAGGCAGTCGAAGTGTGCAGCAGCCCCGAAGTAGCGCGCGGATGGCTTTTACCGACGACGTTGACCGTTTCCAAGTCCACCGTCTGCTCGGTTTCATGCGCTTGGGCAAGGATGGGGGAACTGATTAAAAGAATAGATAAAACAATAGGTTTAAGCGTGGTTGGTGTCATTTTAGGTTTCCCGTCATATTTCAAATAAATTGTTATTATATAACATCACATCATTAATATGACAAGAATTCAAGAAGCGAATCGCATTTGGTGCGGCAAAACAGCCAAACCAAAACCCATACAAACAGCAAAAAACCAAAGGTCATCTGAAACCCAATATCTTGAAAATGATAAAAAAGACGGAAACAGCGGCAGCGCGCCATCCCCCCGTTTGCTTGGAACGAATCATGTTGCCTAAACAACAAAAAAGGTCGTCTGAAAACGCAATATGGTTTTCAGACGACCTTGTCGGTTTGATGACTGCTATTTGGCAGCTTGGGCGGTGGCGGTCTCGGCAATCAGGTCAAGGAAGACCAGCGGCTCTTTGCCGGTGTTTTTCAGCGCATGAGACTGACCGGGGCGGGCGATGGTAATGTCGCCGGCGCCGACCTGGGTCTGTTTGCCCGTGCTGTCGGTAAACACGCCTTTGCCCGATACGATGATGTAAACGTCTTCGTTGTCGGTGTGTTTGTGTTCGCCGATGGATGCGCCCGGCGGCAGGGTCAGCCAGCCGATTTCTCTGAACGCGTCTTGTTCGGCGGTCTGGTGGCGGTTGAAGGCGAAGCGGCCGAGCAGCGGGCCTTTGCCTCCGGCTGCGTTTTCGCGGTTCCACTCCGCCAAATCGGCTTTTTTGTACACTTGGACGCTGCGGTCGGTAGGTTTAGCCTGTTCCGCGGCGTGGACGCTGACGCCAGTGCCGAGCAGAAAGGCGACGGACAATGCGGCAAATAGCGGTTTCATCATGGTTCTCCGTTTGTCGGGTTATGTCAGAAGATGATGCGTTCCGTTTTCAGACGACCTGCGGGGTCGGTTGCTTTGCCCCGCAGGCGTCAAGGCTTATTTCACGTTGCGCAGATAGTTCAGCAACAAGGGAACGGGGCGGCCGGTCGCGCCTTTTTCGCTGCCTGATTTCCATGCCGTACCCGCGATGTCGAGGTGCGCCCACGGGTAGTCTTCGGTGAAATAAGACAGGAAGGTGGCGGCGGTAATCGTGCCTGCGCCGGGCGTACCGATGTTGGGAATGTCGGCGAAGTTGGATTTGAGCTGGTCTTTGTAGGTTTCAAAGAGCGGCAGTTGCCATGCTTTGTCGTCCACGTTGCGGGAAGCGGCGAGCAGGCTGTCGACCAAATCCTGATTGTTGCCCATCACGCCGCTGACGTCATGGCCCAAGGCGATGATGCACGCGCCGGTCAGTGTGGCGACGTCGATGACGGCTTTGGGTTTGAACTGCTCTACGTAAGTGAGCGCGTCGCACAAAATCAGACGGCCTTCGGCATCGGTATTCAATACTTCAATCGTCAGGCCTTTCATGCTTTTCACGACGTCGCCCGGTTTGTTTGCCGCGCCGGAAGGCATGTTTTCGCAGGTGGCGACGACGGCGACGAGGTTGATCGGCAGTTGCAGTTTGACGGCGGCGCAGAAGGTGCTGATGACGGTTGCTGCGCCGCACATGTCAAACTTCATTTCGTCCATGTTCAGACCAGGTTTGAGGGAGATACCGCCGGTGTCGAAGGTGATGCCTTTGCCGACCAAGACGACGGGGGCGGCTTCTTTGTCGGCTGCGCCGAAGTAGCTCAATTCAATCAGATAGGGGTCTTCCACGCTGCCTTTGGCGACCGACCAGAACGAACCCATGTTTTCTTTGATGTAGTCTTTTTCGATGATTTTGGCGTGTGCGCCCAGTTTTTCGGCTTCGGCTTTGGCGGTGCGCGCTAAGAATTCGGGCGTGCATTCGTTGGGCGCGGCGTTGCCCAAGTCGCGGCAGAGGCTTTGTCCGTAAACCTGCGCTTCGGCGACGCGCAGGGCTTCTTTGACGGCGGCTTCGTGTGCGGTGTGGAACACGGCTTGTGCGAATTTGGCGGGCTTGGCTTCTTTTTTGTAGCGGTCGAAACGGTAGGCGGCGTTGCCGAACGCGATGGCGAAGGCTTCGGCAACGGCGGCGGCTTGCGCTTCATCGAAGGCATGGATGTCCGCATTGACCGTTTCCTGATTTTGCGCCCATTTGGCGGCTTCAGCGGCAGCTTTGTTCAGCGCGGCGCGGTCGGTTTTTTCGAGGCGGACGACGGCGACTGCCTGCAAACCGTTGTCCGTCGGGATTTTGGTGTCGGCAAAAGTTTGACCTTCTTCAAGCGAAGACAAAAGGGCAAGGGCGGTCGAGTGGTTTAATTGCGCCTCTTCGGTGCAGACAAATAACTGCGCGCCTGCCTGTTGCGGCTGCAAGGTTCCGGCTTTTGTGCTAAATTCCACGTTTATTCTCCTGATTGAGATGGTTTCGGGTAGTTTCAGACGACCCTTTGCATTAAGAGGTCGTCTGAAAACGGTTGGAAAGATTGTACTCCATTTGAGAGGTCGTCTGAAACCTTGCGCAGACAATCCGCCTGCGCCGAACCGCTACCGCTCCTAGCCGCGATTCTATGATTTATCAAAGAAACTTCATCAAAGAACTCTCTTTTACCGCCGTCGGCATTTTCGTCGTCCTCTTGGCGGTGTTGGTCTCCACTCAGGCAATCAACCTGCTCGGCCGTGCTGCCGACGGGCGCGTCGCCATCGATGCCGTGTTGGCATTGGTCGGCTTCTGGGTCATCGGCATGACGCCGCTTTTGCTGGTTTTGACCGCGTTTATCAGCACGCTGACCGTGTTGACCCGCTACTGGCGCGACAGCGAAATGTCGGTTTGGCTCTCCTGCGGATTGGCGTTGAAACAATGGATACGCCCTGTCATGCAGTTTGCCGTGCCCTTTGCCATCCTGATTGCCGTCATGCAGCTTTGGGTGATGCCGTGGGCGGAACTGCGCAGCCGCGAATACGCCGAAATCCTCAAGCAGAAGCAAGAATTGTCCATGGTGGAAGCAGGCGAGTTCAACAGCCTGGGCAAGCGCAACGGCAGGGTTTATTTCGTCGAAACCTTCGACACCGAATCGGGCATCATGAAAAACCTGTTCCTGCGCGAACAAGACAAAAACGGCAACGACAACATTATCTTCGCCAAAGAAGGCAATTTCTCGCTGAACGACAACAAGCGCACGCTCGACCTGCGCAACGGCTACCGTTACAGCGGCACGCCCGGCAAAGCCGACTACAACCGCGTTTCCTTCCAAAACCTCAGCCTGATTATCAGCACCACGCCCAAACTCATCGACCCCGTTTCCCACCGCCGCACCATCCCGACATCGCAGCTCATCGGCAGCAGCAACCCGCAACATCAGGCGGAATTGATGTGGCGTATCTCGCTGACCGTCAGCGTCCTCCTGCTCTGCCTGCTTGCCGTGCCGCTTTCCTATTTCAACCCGCGCAGCGGCCACACCTACAACATCCTCGTCGCCATCGGGCTTTTCCTGATTTACCAAAACGGACTGACCTTCCTGCGCAATGCCGTGGAAGATGGCAAAATCCATTTCTGGCTCGGACTGCTGCCCATGCACATCATCATGTTCGCCATCGCCGTCGTACTCCTGCGCGTCCGCAGCATGCCCAGCCAGCCCTTCTGGCGGGCGATTGGCAAAAGTCTGACATTGAAAGGCGGAAAATGAACCTGATTTCACGTTACATCATCCGCCAAATGGCGGTTATGGCGGTTTACGCCCTCCTGGCCTTCCTCGCCCTATACAGCTTTTTCGAGATCATCAACGAAGTCGGCGACTTGAGCAAAGGCAGCTATAACGGTGCAACCATGGCGCAATACGTCCTCATGCAGATGCCCGCGCGCGCCTACGAACTCATGCCCCTCGCTGTCCTCATCGGCGGACTCGTCTCCCTCAGCCAACTTGCCGCCGGCAGCGAACTGACCGTCATCAAAGCAAGCGGCATGAGCACCAAAAAACTGCTGCTGATCCTGTCGCAGTTCGGACTGATTTTCGCCATCGCCACCGCCGCGCTCGGCGAATGGATTGCCCCCACCCTCAGCCAAAAAGCCGAAAACATCAAATCCGCCGCCATCAACGGCAAAATCAGCACCGGCAATACCGGGCTTTGGCTCAAAGAAAAAAACAGCATCATCAACGTGCGCGAAATGCTGCCCGACCATACCCTGCTGGGCATTAAAATTTGGGTGCGCAACGACAAAAACGAGCTGACGCAGGCAACGGAAGCCGAATCCGCCGTTTTAAACAACGACGGCAGTTGGCAGTTGAAAAACATCCGCCGCAGCACGCTTAGCGAAGACAAAGTCGAAGTCTCGACCGCAGCCGAAGAAAACTGGCCAATCGCCGTCAAACGCAACCTGATGGACGTATTGCTTGTCAAACCCGACCAAATGTCGGTCGGCGAACTGACCACCTACATCAGCCACCTCGAAAACAACAACCAAAACACCCAAATCTACGCCATCGCCTGGTGGCGCAAATTGGTTTACCCCGTCGCCGCATGGGTCATGGCGCTCGTCGCCTTCGCCTTCACACCGCAAACCACCCGCCACGGCAATATGGGCTTGAAGCTCTTCGGCGGCATCTGCCTCGGCTTGCTGTTCCACTTCGCCGGACGGCTCTTCGGCTTTACCAGCCAACTCTACGGCGTCCCACCCTTCCTCGCCGGCGCACTGCCCACCATAGCCTTCGCCCTGCTCGCCGTTTGGCTGATACGCAGGCAGGAGCGGCGTTAAGCTCAAGAATATAGTGGATTAAATTTAATCCACTATAAAAAAACAGAACAGCGAAAACTGTTCTGTTTTTTTGTTTTCAGACGACCTCATAGGGTTAGCCATTGAAGAGGTCGTCTGAAACGGTTTTACCTACTTATTAAACATTCACGGTCTCGGCTACTTCGTTGTAGCTGTCGATTTCGTTGAAGTTCATGTAGCGGTAGATTTGGTCGCCTTGTTCGTTGATGATGCCGATGTTGGCTTGGTATTCTTCAACGGTCGGGATTTTACCCAGTTTGGAGCAAATCGCCGCCAACTCTGCCGAGCCGAGGTAAACGAAGGTGTTTTTACCCAAGCGGTTCGGAAAGTTGCGGGTGGAAGTGGACATGACGGTCGCGCCTTCGTGTACTTGGGCTTGGTTACCCATACACAGCGAACAACCCGGCATTTCCATACGCGCGCCGGCGCGGCCAAGTACGCCGTAGTGGCCTTCGTCGGACAACTCTTTCGCGTCCATTTTGGTCGGCGGCGCCATCCACAGGCGGACGGGGATGTCGGACTTGCCTTCCAAGAGTTTGGAAGCGGCGCGGAAGTGGCCGATGTTAGTCATGCACGAACCGATGAACACTTCGTCGATTTTGGTGCCGGAACGTTCGGACATGAAGCATACGTCGTCGGGGTCGTTCGGGCAGGCGATAATCGGCTCTTTGATGTCGTCCATGTTGATTTCAATCACAGCGGCGTATTCGGCATCTTTATCTGCTTCAAGCAGCTCCGGATTCGCCAGCCATTTTTCCATTGCTTTGATACGGCGTTCCAAAGTACGCGGGTCTTGATAGCCGTCGGCAATCATGTTTTTCATCAACACGATGTTGGATTTCATGTACTCGATAATCGGCTCTTTGTTGAGCTTCACGGTACAGCCGGCGGCAGAGCGTTCGGCGGATGCGTCGGTCAATTCAAAGGCTTGTTCCACTTTCAAATCAGGCAGGCCTTCGATTTCGAGGATGCGACCGGAGAAGATGTTTTTCTTACCGGCTTTGGCAACGGTCAGCAAACCTTGTTTAATCGCGTAAAGCGGAATGGCGTTCACCAAATCGCGCAGGGTTACGCCCGGTTGCAGTTTACCGCTGAAGCGTACCAATACGGACTCAGGCATATCGAGCGGCATGACGCCGGTGGCTGCTGCGAAAGCAACCAAGCCGGAGCCTGCGGGGAAGGAAATACCGATAGGGAAACGGGTGTGGCTGTCGCCGCCGGTACCGACGGTATCAGGCAGCAGCAGGCGGTTGAGCCATGAGTGGATCACGCCATCGCCCGGACGCAGAGATACGCCGCCACGGGTAGAAATAAAGGCGGGAAGTTCTTTATGGGTTCTGACATCGACAGGTTTCGGATAAGCGGCAGTGTGACAGAAAGACTGCATTACCATGTCGGCGGAGAAGCCCAAACAAGCCAAGTCTTTCAACTCGTCGCGGGTCATCGGACCGGTGGTATCTTGTGAGCCGACCGTCGTCATGCGCGGTTCGCAATAAGTACCCGGGCGTACGCCTTGTCCTTCCGGCAGACCGCAGGCGCGACCAACCATTTTTTGCGCCAACGTGAAACCGGCTTTGCTTTCGGCAGGTGCTTGAGGCAGACGGAATTCGGTGGAAGCAGGCAGTTTCAGAGCTTCGCGCGCTTTGGCGGTCAGACCGCGGCCAATAATCAGGTTGATACGGCCGCCGGCTTGCACTTCGTCCAGCAATACTTGAGATTTCAGGCTGAACTCGGCAACGGTTTCGCCGTTTTTCACGATTTTGCCTTCATAAGGCAGAATATCGACGACATCGCCCATTTTCAGCGCGGAAACATCGACTTCAATCGGCAACGCACCGGAGTCTTCTTGAGTATTGAAGAAAATCGGCGCAATTTTTCCACCCAAGCATACGCCGCCGAAACGTTTGTTCGGTACGAACGGAATGTCTTCGCCGGTATGCCAAATGACGGAGTTGGTCGCGGATTTGCGTGAAGAACCGGTACCGACCACGTCGCCGACGTAGGCAACAGGATGACCTTTGGCTTTGAGTTCTTCCAACAATTTAATCGGACCGACTTCGCCCGGTTTGTCGGGCGTGATGCCGTCGCGCGGGTTTTTCAGCATGGCCAGCGCGTGCAGTGGAATATCGGGACGGCTCCATGCGTCGGGCGCGGGAGAGAGGTCGTCTGTATTGGTTTCGCCGTCAACTTTGAAGACGGTAACGGTAATTTTTTCGGGAACTTTGGCGCGTGAGGTAAACCATTCGGCATCTGCCCAAGATTGCAAAACTTCCTGCGCATATTTGTTGCCTTTTTCGGCTTTTTCCTGAACGTCGTGGAAAGAATCGAACATCAGAAGCGTATGTTTCAAACCTTTGGCAGCGATAGGCGCGAGTTTGTCGTTATCCAAGAGTTCGATTAAGGCATGAATGTTGTAACCGCCGAGCATTGTACCTAAAAGTTCGGTCGCATATTCGGGGGAAATCAGCGGGCTGGATGCACTGCCTTCGGCAACGGCAGCCAGGAATGAGGCTTTGACTTTGGCGGCATCGTCCACACCGGGCGGAACACGGTGGGCAAGCAGTTCGACCAAGAATTCACCTTCGCCTGCGGGCGGGTTTTTCAGCAGCTCGACCAAATCGGCGGTTTGCTGCGCGTTCAAAGGGAGGGGCGGGATACCGAGGGCAGCACGCTCGGCGGCGGCTTTGCGATAGGCTTCTAACATCTCTTTGTTCCTTTTTTCTGTTTTTCTTCTATCCGTTGCAAATGATTTGCAATCAAAGAATTGTAAACAATCCTTTTAGGTATCATAGACCAGTTTGGCAAAAATTGGAATATTTATGTTATCGGATGTAATAGGTGTTTGCTATTGAAACGAATTATCTTGAAAAATACGAAAAGGTCGTCTGAAAACAGGGTTTCAGACGACCTTTTATGTTTTATCGGAATGACCGGTTCGTTCTTTTACCGAGCGTTTGCCTGATATTCGCTTCCGTCTTCACGCAGGAGCTTGGGCTGCTCACCTTTCTCAATGACGTTTTTACCGATGACAACTTTGGTTACGCCTTTCAAATCAGGCAGTTGATACATGGTATCCAACAGGCAGCGTTCAACGATGGAGCGCAGGCCGCGCGCGCCGGTTTTGCGTTCCATTGCCTGACGGGCGATGCTGCGTAAGGCTTCTTCTTCAAATTCCAACTCGACATTTTCCATGCCGAACAGGGTTTGATATTGTTTTACCAAGGCATTTTTCGGCTCGGTCAAAATGTTGACCAATGCGTCTTCGTCCAATTCCGCCAGCGTGGCGATGACGGGCAGACGGCCGATTAACTCGGGAATTAAACCGAATTTAATCAAGTCTTCAGGCTCGACGATTTCAAACAATCCGGTAATGTCGGCATTTTCGTCCTTACTGTGAACGGACGCGCCAAAACCGATACCACCTTTTTCAGTACGCTGACGGATAACTTTTTCCAAGCCTGCAAACGCGCCGCCGCAGATAAACAGGATGTTGGTCGTATCGACGTTGATAAATTCCTGATTCGGATGCTTGCGGCCGCCTTGGGGCGGAACGCTGGCAACCGTACCTTCAATCAGTTTCAGCAAGGCTTGTTGTACACCTTCGCCGGATACGTCGCGGGTAATCGACGGGTTGTCGCTTTTACGGGAGATTTTGTCGATTTCGTCGATATAGACGATGCCGCGCTGGGCTTTTTCAACATCAAAATCGCATTTGCCCAAAAGCTTGGTAATGATTTGTTCGACGTCTTCACCGACATAACCCGCTTCAGTCAGCGTGGTCGCGTCCGCCATCACGAACGGTACGTCCAATTTGCGCGCTAAAGACTGCGCCAACAGCGTTTTACCCGAACCGGTCGGACCGATAAGCAGGATGTTGGATTTCGACAATTCGACGTTGCCGTTGGCTTTGGGATGGCGCAGGCGTTTGTAATGGTTGTACACCGACACCGCCAAGGCTTTCTTGGCCTGTTCCTGACCGATAACGTGATCGTTGAGATTGGCGACGATTTCGGCAGGCGTGGGCAGCTTGTTGTTCGGATGGGACGCATCCGTTGCAGATTTGTCTGCGGAGAGGTCGTCTGAACTTTGCAGCATTACGCCGCAAGTTTCTACACATTCGTTACAGATAAAAGCGTTTTCGCCTTCAATCAGGTTTTTGACTTCATGCTCGGATTTTCCGCAAAACGAGCAGGAGCGTTTTTCTTCAGTCATAATTTATCTTCTGTTTTCAAGCAATATCGGCAAACCGTTATCCGAATGTTGTGGGAACGGTTTTCGGCAAAGTCGGTAAGTATAATCAGTATCTTAAGGTTTATCAAATACCGTATGGCAAGCTGTTTGGCGTAAGGTTTTCAGACAACCCTCCGACGCGTGGCAACACGCCACAATTTCCCATCCTTAAGATTGTTTCCAATTTGGGAAAAAGATGCAAACAAACGCAAAAAAGCCATATTAAACTTTACATTTTGTTGTATTTTAAGCAAAATATCCCCTTTAATAATTCAATTGTCTTAAATTCTACTGGTTGAAGTATGTCGGTTATGAAATTTTATAAAACACTGAGTGCCGCCTGTTTGGGTATGGCGTTGACTGTCGCCGCCGCCCCTGCCGCTGCAGACGATATGGACGTTTTGGGTCAATTTTTGGAACAAAATTTTCCAACCCAAAATGACCCGATGGAAGCTTTCGCATTAAGCCACGCACAAAAAATCGAGGCTCAGGCGATGATGGCGGGGCCGCTTTTGACATCGCAGGCTGCTTTGATTTTCAACAACAAAACAGGTGAAATCCTGTATCAGAAAAACGCAGATCGCGTGATGCCGATTGCGTCCATTTCCAAACTGATGAGCGCGATGGTCGTTTTGGACGCACGGTTGGATATGAACGAGCGCATTACCATTACTCCTGATGAAATCGACCGCCTGAAAGGCACAGGCAGCCGCCTTGCCGTCGGCACGACGCTGACGCGCGGCGAATTGCTGCACCTGAGCCTGATGAGCAGCGAAAACCGCGCAACACACGCGCTGGGCCGTACCTATCCGGGCGGTATGTCGGCGTTTGTTGCCGCCATGAATGCCAAAGCGCAAAGCCTGGGCATGCACAGCAGCCGTTTCTACGAACCTACCGGCCTGAATTTCCAAAACGTATCAACCGCCAACGATTTGAACCGCATGGTCGCCGCAGCGAGCAAATATCCGCTTATCCGCAAAAACACGACCTCCAACTACGGCTCGGTTTGGACGGCAAACGGCCGACAAAACTATAAAAACTCCAACGCCCTCGTCCGCGAAGGCAGCTGGAACATCGAGCTTCAGAAAACCGGTTATATCCGCGAAGCAGGACGTTCGATGGTGGTTAAGGCAAACGTCCAAAACCAACCGATTACCATCGTATTGCTGAACTCGCCGACTTCGACAACCCGAGTCAACGACGCGCGTAAGATCGAATCTTGGATGTTGCAGCGCCGC
Organism: Neisseria sicca VK64; assembly: GCF_000260655.1. GTDB lineage: Bacteria > Pseudomonadota > Gammaproteobacteria > Burkholderiales > Neisseriaceae > Neisseria > Neisseria sicca_B. Next base: position 10,187 of record NZ_AJMT01000177.1, on the reverse strand, counting down.
TCTTAAAATATTTGTTATGCCGTCTGAAAATCAGGCGGCATTTTTTATATGATGTGCAGAAATACCGCATGCAATCCGCTTGAAGAATCTTGATTTTAACAATATTAGGAGATGCAAATGCCGAACAAACAAATATACAAAAAACAGTTGATGCAGCTGGGAGCCATTATGGCTTTGACCGGCTGTACTTCCGTTGCCGATATGGTGGGATACGATACGGCATCGCTCAACGAGGCCGCCGCCAAAAACTATTCGCAAGTGGTACAGCAAGCGCAGTCGCAACGCGTTTTGGACAACACTTCCCACATTTCGCGCCGTATCAAAGCCGTATTCGAACGCCTGAAACCCTATGCCAACCAGGCCAACCAAACTGGCACACCTTTCAATTGGCAGATGAATGTTTTCCGCGGCAACGAATTGAATGCTTGGGCAATGCCCGGAGGCAAAATGGCGATGTACACCGGCATGGTTGAGCGTTTGAAATTGACGGACGACGAAATCGCCGCCGTTATCGGTCACGAGATGACCCACGCCCTGCTGGAACATGGCAAAAAAGCGATTGGCGGCCAAGTGCTGACAGGATTGGGCGGTTCTATTTTAGCGGGCGCATCAGGGGTCGATGCCAATATCGTTGGATTGGGCACGGATTTACTTGCTTCCAAGCCCTTTTCGCGCCATCAGGAAAGCGAAGCGGACGCAGGTGGCGTACGTTTGATGGCTCAGGCGGGCTACAATCCGGAGGCTGCCATCAGCGTTTGGGAAAAAATGAGCAAACTTGAAGGCAGCTCGTCCATTGCGATTTTGTCCACCCATCCGACCAATCAGACGCGCATCAACGCCATCCGTAGAATGCTGCCTGAACTCATGCCGATTTATCAGAAAAATAAACGATAAATTTTTTTGAATAAACTTTCTGCAACCCGGCATCGTTTTTTCAAATCAACCTGCAACCCCTTGCTTTAAATTTTCCTAAAAACAATTTAAATCAAAGTATTGCGCGAGTTTCAATCAAGATTTTTCAGACGACCCTTCCGCCCCACCCAGCGCAGGTCGTCTGAAAAATTGTCAACATTTTCACCCAAATTACCAAGCAACCCAGACCCATTCGGCGTATAATACAGCCTTTCCCAACCGCATTTGAGAGCTGAATCATGTCTGTTGTTTTGCCCTTGCGCGGCGTTACCGCCCTTTCCGATTTCCGTGTTGAAAAACTCTTGCAAAAAGCGGCCGCACTTGGTCTGCCCGAAGTGAAACTGAAAAGCGAATTTTGGTATTTTGTCGGCAGCGAGAAAGCACTGGATGCCGCGACTGTCGAAAAACTGCAAGCCTTGTTGGCGGCGCAAAGCGTTAAAGAAACGCCCGAAGCGCGCGAGGGCTTGCATTTATTTTTGGTAACACCCCGTTTGGGTACGATTTCGCCGTGGGCTTCCAAGGCGACCAATATCGCGGAAAACTGCGGTTTGGAAGGCATAGAGCGCATCGAGCGCGGCATGGCGGTGTGGCTGGAGGGTTGTCTGAATGATGAACAGAAACAGCAATGGGCGGCTTTGCTGCACGACCGCATGACCGAATCCGTGCTGCCCGATTTTCAGACGGCCTCCAAATTATTCCACCATCTCGAATCCGAAACCTTCTCCAGCGTCGATGTTTTGGGCGGCGGTAAAGAGGCTTTGGTCAAAGCCAATACCGAAATGGGTTTGGCACTCTCCGCCGACGAAATCGATTATCTGGTTGAAAACTATCAGGCTTTGCAGCGCAATCCGTCCGATGTGGAATTGATGATGTTCGCGCAGGCAAACAGCGAACACTGCCGCCACAAAATCTTCAACGCCGATTTCATCCTCAACGGCGAAAAACAGCCGAAATCCCTCTTCGGCATGATTCGCGACACGCACAACGCGCATCCCGAAGGCACGGTCGTCGCCTATAAAGACAACTCATCCGTGATCGAAGGCGCGAAAATCGAGCGTTTCTATCCGAATGCGGCGGAAAACCAAGGCTACCGCTTCCATGAGGAAGACACGCATATCATCATGAAAGTGGAAACGCACAACCATCCGACCGCCATTGCGCCGTTTGCAGGCGCGGCAACGGGCGCGGGCGGCGAAATCCGCGACGAAGGCGCGACGGGCAAAGGTTCGCGTCCGAAAGCGGGCTTGACCGGCTTTACCGTGTCCAACCTCAACATCCCCGACCTCAAACAGCCTTGGGAACAAGACTACGGCAAGCCGGAACACATTTCCTCGCCGCTGGACATCATGATTGAAGGCCCCATCGGCGGCGCGGCGTTCAACAACGAATTTGGCCGCCCGAACCTCTTGGGCTACTTCCGCACTTTTGAAGAGAAGTTTGACGGTCAGGTTCGCGGCTACCACAAACCGATTATGATCGCCGGCGGCTTGGGCAGCATTCAGGCGCAGCAGACGCATAAAGACGAAATCCCCGAAGGTGCGTTGCTGATTCAACTGGGCGGCCCGGGTATGCTTATCGGCTTGGGCGGCGGCGCGGCTTCTTCGATGAACACCGGCACAAACGACGCGTCTTTGGACTTCAACTCCGTACAACGCGGCAACCCCGAAATCGAACGCCGCGCGCAAGAAGTCATCGACCGCTGCTGGCAGCTTGGCGACCAAAACCCGATTATCTCCATCCACGACGTTGGCGCGGGTGGTCTGTCTAACGCCTTCCCCGAACTCGTCAACGATGCCGGACGCGGCGCGGTATTCAAGCTGCGCGAAGTGCCGCTGGAAGAACACGGCCTCAACCCATTGCAAATCTGGTGCAACGAATCGCAAGAGCGTTATGTGTTGTCGATTTTGGAAAAAGATTTGGACACCTTCCGCGCCATCTGCGAACGCGAACGCTGCCCGTTTGCCGTAGTCGGCACGGCGACCGACGACGGCCATTTGAAAGTGCGCGACGATTTGTTCTCCAACAATCCCGTCGATTTGCCGCTGAACGTCTTGCTCGGCAAACCGCCCAAAACCACGCGTAGCGACCAAACCGTGAGGTCGTCTGAAAAACCGTTTAACGCGGGCAATATCGACATCACCGAAGCCGCCTACCGCATTTTGCGCCTGCCTACCGTAGCCGCTAAAAACTTCCTGATTACCATCGGCGACCGCAGCGTCGGCGGCATGACCCACCGCGACCAAATGGTCGGCAAATACCAAACCCCCGTAGCCGACTGCGCCGTGACCATGATGGGCTTCAACACCTATCGCGGCGAAGCGATGAGCATGGGCGAAAAACCGACCGTCGCCCTGTTTGACGCGCCCGCCTCGGGCAGAATGTGCGTCGGCGAAGCCATCACCAACATCGCGGCAGTCAACATCGGCGACATCGGCAATATCAAGCTCTCCGCCAACTGGATGGCGGCGTGCGGCAACGAGGGCGAAGACGAAAAACTCTACCGCACCGTCGAAGCGGTTTCTAAAGCCTGTCAGGCATTGGACTTGAGCATCCCCGTGGGCAAAGACAGCCTGTCGATGAAAACCGTGTGGCAGGACGGCGAAGAGAAAAAATCCGTCGTCTCGCCGTTGAGCCTGATTATTTCCGCGTTCGCGCCAGTTCAAGACGTACGCAAAACCGTTACACCCGAATTGAAAAACGTCGAAGACAGCGTATTACTGTTTGTCGATTTGGGCTTCGGCAAAGCGCGTATGGGTGGCTCGGCGTTCGGTCAGGTCTATAACAATATGAGCGGCGATGCGCCCGATTTGGACGATACAGGTCGTCTGAAAGCCTTTTACAGCGTGATTCAGCAGCTCGTCGCTGAAGACAAACTCTTAGCGTATCACGACCGCAGCGACGGCGGTTTGTTTGCGACGCTGGCGGAAATGGCGTTTGCGGGGCGTTGCGGCTTGAACGTGGATTTGACTTCACTGGTTGCCAACCAAGCCGATGTCAACGAAGCCAGCATACGTGTATTGTTCAATGAAGAACTGGGTGCAGTGATTCAAATCGCCAAACAAGATGTCGCGGCAGTAGAAGCCTTGTTTAAAGCGGCAACGCTGCCCTTGCATACCGTTGCCACCATCGGTTCTGACGAAAAAATCGTTATCCGCAATCAGGCAGGCATCGTGTTGGAACAAAACCGTGCCGACCTGCAACGCGCATGGCAGGAAACCAGCCACGCCATCCAACGCCTGCGCGACAACCCCGCCTGCGCCGACAGCGAGTTCGCCCTGATTGGCGACAACGACCGCAGCGCATTGTTTGCCGACGTGAAGTTTGATGTAAACGAAGACATCGCCGCGCCTTTCGTCAACAGCGGCGCCAAACCCAAAATCGCCATCCTGCGCGAACAGGGCGTGAACGGGCAAATCGAAATGGCCGCCGCCTTCACCCGCGCCGGATTCGATGCCTACGACGTGCATATGTCCGACCTGATGGCAGGCCGCGTCCACCTTGCCGACTTCAAAATGCTGGCGGCGTGCGGCGGCTTCAGCTACGGCGACGTACTCGGCGCGGGCGAAGGCTGGGCGAAATCGATTCTGTTCCACCCTGCTCTGCGCGACCAGTTCACCGCCTTCTTCGCCGACCCGGACACGCTGACATTGGGCGTGTGCAACGGCTGTCAAATGGTCAGCAACCTTGCCGAGATTATCCCGGGCGCAGAAGCATGGCCTAAATTCAAACGCAACTTGAGCGAACAGTTCGAAGCGCGCCTGAGCATGGTTCACGTCCCCAAATCAGCCTCCCTGATCCTGAACGAAATGCAAGGCTCCAGCCTGCCCGTCGTCGTCAGCCACGGCGAAGGCCGCGCCGACTTCGCGCTTCACGGCGGCAAAATTTCAGACGGCCTCGGCATCGCGCTGCAATACGTCGACGGACAAAACAAGGCTACCCAAACCTACCCGCTCAACCCCAACGGCTCGCCGCAAGGTATCGCCGGCGTTACCAACGCCGACGGCCGCGTTACCATCATGATGCCCCACCCCGAACGCGTGTACCGCGCCGCGCAAATGAGCTGGAAACCGGAAGACTGGACGGAACTGTCCGGCTGGTACCGCCTCTTCGCCGGAGCAAGGAAAGCTTTGGGTTAACCGGCAGGCTGATTTGATTCGGCTTTTAAAGAAAAGGTCGTCTGAAAACGATTTAGCGGATTCCGCTATATTCGTTTTCAGACGACCTTTATGTCTCCTTACTATTCTTTTCTGCATTGACTACCACACAACATTTCATTTATGAATAAAAATATAGTGGATTAACTTTAAACCAGTACGGCGTTACCTCGCCTTGCCGTACTATCTGTACTGTCTTCGGCTTCGTCGCCTTGTCCTGATTTAAATTTAATCCACTATAAATTTAATCCACTATAAATAGGAAATTAAAATGAGCACCTTAGGCAAGATATTAATAAAATTTTCTGTTTCATTAGTTCTTATTTATCAAATAGCTTATATTTTAAATGTTTATTTAACAATTAAATACAAGATAGAAATGATGAATGCTGCCGAAGACATACTAACCACAACCTATGATATAACTCAAATATTATCTATTTTTATTATTTTTGATATTCTAATTATATTAATTTTGTTGACCTATATAAAATTTATTAAAAAACATAAGCTAGATAAACTATAACAATATCTAAAATTAATAAAAAATAATTGAGACAATACCCATTATATTTAAAAGCCATCTGAAGGCGATGTGTCTGAACTTGTTGAAAGCTGCCAACAGGCTAAGTGCGTCTGTTGCTGGCTACAAAGATGACCAGATGCTTGATTATCGGGTATCTGGGAAGGATTAAGGGGATATTTAGGTAGAATCAGGAACGATTAGGGGTGGAAACAGCCGAAAAACTGTGTTTGGATTTCGGCTACTGGGGGAAAGTCTTTTTTTGCAAAGGTCTCATTTGTTTTCAGACGACCTTTTTGCGTCCTTTTGCGTATAAAGACCAAACCCGCCGCCATCATTCCGTATAATCCCCCTTAGCTCCCTATCCACTATAATCGGCACATTCAGACGGCCTCCTCCGACACCATGACCCGACAAGCCTTTATCCTCAGTGATTGCGAATTTTCCGAATGCGGCGAAAAGCCTTATGCGCTGTTGACGGCGAATCCGACCAAGGAACACCACTATATCGCCCAGACCGAGCAGCGGCAGCACGCGCACAATCCGCAGGTCAGCCCGCAGAATCAGAATGTCTATAAGCTGCCTTTGTCCATGTTCCGCGAACCGGCTGCCGCCCGACGCTCCCGCTCCGGCGACAAGGTTCGCGGCGGGAACGAAAATCGCAGTGCGGCGGCGAGTGTCAACATTATCGGCAATCTGGCGGCAAAAAACCTTTACACGCTGACTTTCGTCGAAAACACCGCCAACCAGTACAATTTAGAAAGCTGGTTCAACCGCCACGAAAGCGGCTACGAAGAAGCCTGCAACCATCTGCGCACGCTGCCCGAAGGTCGTCTGAAAACGGGTGAAACCGATACGGTCAAAGTTCCCGAAGCATTGTGGCGGATATTGCGGCTGAAATTCCTCGGCATCCTGCGCAATCCGCACAACCATAAAAACCTGTTCGCCCACCGCCTGCATGAGGCCGTTCGGGCGCGGCTGCCGGAGGTCGGGTTTGAGTTCGTGCGCCTGATCAGCAAGCGCGATCCGAGCCGCATCGAAGCCATTATGCAAAACTACCGTTTTTCGTTTCTCGGTTATGTCGATTGGCTGGCGGGGCTTTACGGCATGTTGAGTGAAGGCGTGGCGCAGCCGTCGCTGTTCGAGCGGCTGTTTTGCACCATATTCGCCGAACCCGATGCGGTGAAAATCGAGCTGTTCCGCTATGCCGAAAACGAGGGGCTGTGCCTGTTCGGCGACAGCAGTTTCTGCCTTCAGGCTTCGCCGAAACTCATTAGCGTCGGCGTGAATATTTCGCACGATATGTTTGCCGTCGTCCACCTGCAAACCGACCGCTGGCTTGCGTTTAAAAATACTTTCCACCACGACGCGCCGAAATTGGAAGGCAGGGTAAGGATTATCGACGGCGACCAAACCCAGCGGCTGATGTTCAACCGGCTGACCATCAGTCAGGCGCATGAAGCTGTGTTCGGCAGAAGCCCGAATATCGGCGACTATCTTTAACGCTCTGATGATGCACACACGCGCTTGATGTAAAGCATATTGACGCTAGACAAAAGGTCGTCTGAAAACGATTTGGCGAACCCGCTGCTTTCGTTTTCAGACGACCTTGTTTGTACTCGGCGCTTAAGCCTTGTTTTGCGCTGCCGCTATTTACACTGCCCCACTGCCGCCGGATAAACCGATACCTGCGTCTGCGTCAGGGCAAACAGGTTTTCAAGCTGCGTTTGCGCCTGGCGGTTGGCGTGATCCAAAATCTTGGCTTTACACGCGCTGGCGAGGACTTGTTTTTTGGCTTCGTCCTGCACGGTTTTGAACACTGCCTTATCCACGGGCAAAAGGTTGAACGAGCCGGTTTGGATGTCGTACACCTCGATATTTTCCAAATCGACGCTGAGGATTTCTACGGGCGGCAGGCTGATGAGGACTTTTCCGTCCACGATATTGACGTTGTCGGCGTGAAGTTTGTCCAAATCCAAGCCCGCCAACACCTTGCCGCGCACGATAAACAGACCACTTTGTGAGTCCTGCCACAATCTGCGCCAGTCGCCTTTTTTCTCGGTGCGGATGATGGTATCGATGTAAAAAGCTGTGCTTTCCAAGCGGTTCATCTGCTTAATCTGCATCAAAACGCCTTCGCGCGAAATCGCTTCATGGGCGTTGTCGTTGCGGTGCTGGGCATAAAACCAGCCGCCCGCCGCTGCGAGTGTGCAAAAAATAGATATTAAAATCAATCGGTAAACCATTTTCATCAGGTTAGACCCTCTTCGGTTGCGTTAAACTTAACGCCCATATTCTTTCAAATGTTCAGATTTCAAGCAAAGGTCGTCTGAAAACGCCATTTTTGTTTTTCAGACGACCTTCCGTCGAGAACATTACCAAAAGGTAATGAAAATCCGCCTTTAAACACAGTTTGCCTTTTGGTAAAGACAAGACTACAATCGCCTACATCCTTTCAGCCACTCAATACATCATGAACACCACCGACCTGCGCCGCCGCAACCTGCGGCAATGGATAGCGGACAAATACGGCGGCCAACAAACCCGTTTTGCCGAAGCCATCGCCATCAACCAAGGCGAATTGTCCGCCCTTCTGAAAAACAAATCCTTCGGCGAGAAAAAAGCCCGCAAAATCGAACAAGCGGCGCAAATGCCCGCCATGTGGCTGGATCAAGAACACGCCTCAGCCCAACCCGACCATCAAGAAAGACGCACCATGCCCCACATTTCCTCCATCCCCGAAATCCTCGCCGACATCAAAGCCGGCAAAATGGTCATCATCACCGACGCGGAAGACCGCGAAAACGAAGGCGATTTGCTGATGGCGGCGCAGTTCGTCACCCCCGAAACCATCAACTTCATGATCAAACACGCGCGCGGACTGGTTTGCCTGCCGATGGAAGGCAGCATGGTCGAGCGGCTCGGCCTGCCTATGATGACCCAGAAAAACGGCGCGCAATACGGTACCAACTTCACCGTTTCCATCGAAGCGGCGCAAGGCATCACCACCGGCATTTCCGCCGCCGACCGCGCCCTGACCATCCAAACCGCCGTCTCTCCGACCGCCAAACCCGAAGACATCGTCCAACCCGGCCACATCTTCCCCCTGCGTGCGCAAAAAGGCGGCGTCCTAGTACGCGCCGGACACACCGAAGCCGGCGTCGATTTGGCACAAATGAACGGACTCATCCCCGCCGCCGTCATCTGCGAAATCATCAACGACGACGGCACCATGGCGCGTATGCCCGAACTGATGAAGTTCGCCGAAGAACACAACCTCAAAATCGGCACGATTACCGACCTCATCGAATACCGCAGCCGCACCGAAAGCCTGCTCGAAGACATGGGCAACGCCCCCGTACAAACCCCGTGGGGCGAATTCCAGCAACACGTTTACGTTGACAAACTCTCCGGCGAAACCCACCTCGCCCTCGTCAAAGGCAAGCCCACCGCCGACACCGAAACCCTCGTCCGCGTACACGAACCCTTCAGCGTCATGGACTTCATCCAAGCCAACCCGCGCCATTCCTGGTCACTGCCCAAAGCCCTTGAACGCATCCAGCAAGCCGACAGCGGCGTCGTCATCCTCCTGCATCGTACCGAAGACGGCGCCACCCTGCTCGACCGCACCCTGCCCAAAGGCGCCAACCAAGCCTACAAATGGGACAGCAAAAGCTACGGCATCGGCGCACAAATCCTCGCCGGCCTCAACGTCGGCAAACTGCGTGTGTTGGGCCAGCCTTCCGCCTTCACCGGCCTGACCGGCTTCGGCTTGGAAGTCGTCGGCTTTGAAGAAGCAGAAAACAAATAAACCGCCTATCTTGTCAAAAGGTCGTCTGAAATCCCGATTCCGGTTTTCAGACGACCTTTTGCTATAAATTACCTGATTCAGCCAACCTCCCATAAAAATTATTACTATAATTTATTTCAAATAAAAATAATAATATAATAATTATAAAATAATTCAAGAATAATTTTTATTGTATTAAAAATGCAAACATAGCATAATAATCATTATCAAAAAGGATATTCTCCTCCTGATATTTTATTTAATTCTAAAAACAAAAGGATATAATTATGTCCAACAGCTATATCGACCGCCGCACAGAAATATATAACCAACGAAATCAAAATAAGATTACGTTGAGTTTACGTTTATCCATTAAAGATGATTTGATTTTGCAAGAGCTTGCCGATGCTTGGGAAACAACCCGCCAAGACATCATTAATGATTTAATTCAAGAATTCATTATTCAAGACTGGGAGAACAAACGAATGATTGACAAACAAAAAGACGAAGAATTTGATAATTCAACTACAACACGATATTTCTTATTAAATACTAATAGTGCCAACGACTTGGAAGACCATAATTTCATGATGACAAACCAAGTAGCTGCTGCATTTGAAGATGGCTACAAAGAAAAAATCTGTCGGATTAAAAAAGGAGACTATGTATTCCTATACGCCTCCGGACAAGGAATTGTTGCATATGGTCAAGCAACAGGAATCGTAGAGAAAACCCATCATTATGGTGTTGATAATAAAACATTTTTTCAGAAACTAGAACATTTTGTCGATTTAAGTCAAAATCCAAT
>NZ_AJMT01000176.1:0-24664 GCF_000260655.1 Neisseria sicca VK64 | reverse complement strand
TAATCCCGCTTATCGGTGGCTTTCTGCCCTTTGAGCAGCGGCAGCCGTTTGGTGTCGAGATGCACCAGCTCTCCGGGGTAGGATTTATTGTAGCGTTTGGCCTGCTTTTTGAGTTTTTCCTGAATACTGCGTTCTACCTTGACCAGGCGTTTCATTCCGTACTTTGCCTGTTTGAAACGGTTGTTGGTACTGGTTTGCGGTTTGAGCAGCTTGGCCCTTGCGGCTTTAAGGGCGCGGTAAATGGTGACGCGGCTGACTTGGTAGCGGCGTGCCAGGGAGGTGACGCTTTCCTTCCCCTGCGTGTAGGCCAGCCAAATGGCTTGTCGGTGGTGCGGGGTGAGGCGGGTGTTTTTGTGCATGTTCATGTTTCAGTATTCTCCTGGAAATACTGTAAACAACGCTACTGATTTCTACATTTAAAGATTATAGTGGATTAACTTTAAACCAGTACGGCGTTGCCTCGCCTTAGCTCAAAGAGAACGATTCTCTAAGGTGCTGAAGCACCAAGTGAATCGGTTCCGTACTATCTGTACTGTCTGCGGCTTCGTCGCCTTGTCCTGATTTAAAGTTAATCCACTATATTCAATAAACCGCAACTTGAAAAACAAATCAGCACCGCATTAGCTGCGCTATGTACAGATTGCGATTGCCCTATATCAAAAACATATTAATACACCACAAAACCCAAAATGATTTAATTACCTGGTTTTCTATTCCATTAGCAACAAAAATAGAGCCATCCCCACATAATCACAAAGTATTACTTACCGTTAAAACCAGGTTTTAAGATTTGTAAATTTGACATAGGTCAAATTATTGCAAATAATGGATTCATATAATGTTAATGTTTAGAGTATCGAATAATCGGGAACAGCCATGTCCTGCCTAAAAACGAAACACACATCAGGCATCTTGAATACGATGCTGGCGATGTTTGCCGTATTTGTCCTATTGTTTTCGACACTGCCCGCTTACGCCGAGCGTTTGCCTGACTTTTTGTCAAAAGTCCAGCCTTCGGAAATTTTTCCGGGTGCAGACCGTTATGGCAAGCCTGAAGGCAAGCCTATGGTTGCCCGTGTTTATAAGGGCGACGAGCAGTTGGGTTTGGTGTATATCACGACGGACGTGGTCAATACACGCGGCTATTCGAGCAAACCGATTGATACGATGATGGCTTTGGCCAACGACGGAACGATCGCCGGTGCGAAGCTGGTCGATCACCATGAGCCGATTATGCTTATTGGTATCCCGCAATCGCGTGTGGATAAATTCATCAATAAGTATATCGGTTTGAATTTTATTAAAAATCCACCTACTCCGGGCGTCGCCCCCGGGGACATCATCAGTGGCGCGACCGTTACGCTGATGGTGATTAACGACAGTATCCAACGTTCGTTCAAAGTTGTTGCCGGCAAATATGGTTTGGGTACTGACAAAGCCGTTCAGACGGCCTCCGCCAATGCTGCGGATACGCAACAGGCTGCCGCTCCTGCGGCTCAAACCCGGCCTCGCCGCGCTGTCAATCCTGACAAACAGGATATCCAATCTTGGAATGCGCTGCTGGAACAAAAAGCCATCGGTCATCTGCACATTACTGTTGACGAAATCAACAAGCTGTTTGAAAAAGGCGGCAAAGCAGGTGTTGCCGAACATGCCGAACAAGGTGCAGGCGACGATACCTTTATCGATTTGTACACTGCCGTAGTCAGCCAGCCTTCCATCGGCAAAAGCCTGCTGGGCGAGGAAGGTTGGAAAAACCTGCAAAACCGTCTGCAACCGGGTCAACAAGCTGTCTTGGTTGCCGGTGAAGGCCGTTATTCTTGGAAAGGTTCGGGTTATGTCCGCGGCGGTATTTTCGACCGTATCGAGATGATTCAAGGCGAAAACAGCTTCCGCTTCACCGACGCGCAACACGAACGCTTGGTTGATCTGGCAGCCGAAGGTGCGCCCCACTTTAAAGAAGTATCTTGGTTTACGATTCCCGAAGGTGTGGAATTCGATGCTGCCGAACCTTGGCGTTTGCAGTTGATGGTTCAACGCGTACTGAGCGTAAACGACAAAGCGTTCGTAACCGCCGATTTGGATTACGAGCTGCCTCAAGGTTACTATGTCGATGACCCGAAAGCACCGCCTGTCGAAATCAGCGCGCCAGTCGAACCGGCAGCCGCCCCTGCCGCCGACCAAGCTTCAGACACCAAAGGCATAGCCGAAGAAGCCTCTGAAGCCTCTTCAAACGACGGTGCATCCAACCAACTCTGGAAACAGGTGTGGAAAGCGAAACAGGGACAAATCGCCGTAGTCGGCATCGCATTGACCATCCTGCTTTTGGTCTTCCTGTTCCAAGACTGGATTGTCCGCTATGAGAAATGGTACGACCGCTTCCGCCTGGTATTCCTGACATTTACCCTGTTCTATATCGGTTGGTACGCTCAGGCGCAACTGTCGGTCGTCAATACGCTGACACTGTTCTCCGCCATCCTGACCGAATTCCGTTGGGACTTCTTCCTGATGGATCCGATTGTGTTCATCCTGTGGCTGTTTACCGCCGCAACCATGCTGCTGTGGAACCGCGGTACATTCTGCGGCTGGCTCTGCCCCTTCGGTTCGCTGCAAGAGTTGACCAACCGTATCGCCAAAAAATTGGGCGTGAAACAGATTACCGTGCCGCACCTGCTGCACACGCGCCTGACTGCGATTAAATACGTCATTTTCTTCGCACTATTGGCAATTTCCCTGTACGATTTGGGTACGGCGGAAAAATTCGCAGAGGTAGAACCTTTTAAAACGGCGATTATTTTGAAATTCGTCCGCGAATGGTGGTTTGTCGCGTTTGCCGTTACCCTTTTGGTTGCCGGCCTGTTCATCGAACGCTTCTTCTGCCGCTATCTGTGCCCATTGGGCGCGGGTATCGCCCTACCCGGCCGCTTCCGCGTATTCGACTGGCTTCGCCGCTACAAAATGTGCGGCAACCCTTGCCAAATCTGTACGCACGAATGCCCTGTTCAGGCGATTGCACCGGAAGGCGACATCCATCCGAACGAATGTATCCAGTGCCTGCACTGCCAAGTCATGTATCACCATGACACACGTTGCCCGCAAGTTGTGGCAACCAACAAGAAAAAACAAAAACAGGCGGCGGCAAAAGCCGACCCCGAAACCGCATCTGCAAAACAGCAGCCTGGGGAGCAGGTTGTGCAGTTTGTGAAAAAAGAAACCGCCCCTAAAGCCGGCGAATAATCTGAAACCCTAAAGAAATACCGGGTCAACCGTACCCACACTTATAAACATAAATACGTTTTTTCAATCGGCAGGTCGTCTGAAAACGCCGGCTGCCGAATTTTATCCAAGGAGTGTTGTATGTCAGACGAAAAATTAGAACAAAACGGCTTAAGCCGTCGTTCATTCTTAGGTACTGCCGCCGTTTCAGGCGCAGGTATTGCCGGCGCCGGTCTGTTGGGTTTGGCGGGCTGTTCCAAAGAGGGTGGCGATAAAGCCGCCGCTTCAGGTGCTGCGCCTGCCGCCAAAACCGAGTCTCATGCCTCTGCCGAACCGGGCAAACAGACTTCCGAAGTCGGTCCGGGCGAACTCGACCAATACTACGGCTTCCTCTCCGGCGGCCAATCGGGCGAAATGCGCTTGATCGGCGTACCTTCCATGCGCGAACTGATGCGTATCCCCGTGTTCAACATGGACAGCGCGACCGGTTGGGGCCGTACCAACGAGAGCCTGCGTATTTTGAATGAAAAAAATACGCCGGAAACCAACCAGTTCCTGAAAGACAGCGGCCTGCGCTGCTACCCTAACGGCGACTTGCACCACCCTCACTTGTCGTTTACCGACCAAACTTACGACGGCCGCTACGCGTATGCCAACGACAAAGCAAACAACCGCGTTTGCCGCGTCCGCCTGGACTTCATGAAAACCGACAAAATCACCGAAATCCCTAACGTTTCCGGTGTACACGGTCTGCGTCCGCAACGTTATCCGAAAACCGGCTATGTCTTTGCCAACGGCGAACACATCGTACCGGTAAGCGGTGTGGGTACTTGGAACGACGCCAAAACTTGGAATGCCGTTTATACCGCCATTGACGGCGAAACCATGGACATCGCATGGCAAGTATTGGTGGATGGCAACTTGGACAACGGCGATGCCGACTACCAAGGCAAATACTCCTTCTCCACCTGCTACAACTCCGAACGCGCCCTGACCGTACAAGGTGCTTCTTCCAACGAGCAAGACTGGTGCGTAGTCTTCAATCTTGCCGCCATCGAAGAAGGCATCAAAAAAGGCGACTTCAAAGAAGTCAACGGTGTGAAAATGCTGGACGGCCGCGCAGAAGCCAATTCCCCTTACACCCGCTACATCCCCGTGCCGAACTCTCCGCACGGCTGTAACGCTTCCCCTGACGGCAAATACATCATGCTCAACGGCAAACTGTCTCCGACCGTTACCGTATTGGACGTCAGCAAACTGGACGATTTGTTCGCCGGCAAAATCAAAGAGCGCGACGTGGTTGTCGCCGAACCCCAACTGGGTCTCGGTCCTTTACACACCGCGTTTGACGGCCGCGGCAACGCCTACACCACGCTGTTTATCGACAGCCAAATGGTCAAATGGAACATCGACGACGCCATCAAAGCCTACAAAGGCGAAAAAGTGGATCCGATCAAACAAAAACTCGACGTCCACTACCAACCCGGCCACAACCATACGACCATGGGCGAAACCAAGGAAGCCGACGGCAAATGGCTGGTATCTTTGAACAAATTCTCCAAAGACCGCTTCCTCAACGCCGGCCCGCTGAAACCGGAATGCGACCAGTTGATCGACATCTCCGGCGACGAAATGCGCCTGGTACACGACAACCCGACCTTTGCCGAACCGCATGACCTGTGTCTGGTTGCCGCTTCCAAAGTCAACCCGAAAAAAACCTGGGACCGCAAAGACCCATGGTTCTGGCAAGACGCTGTAGAACAGGCGAAAAAAGACGGTGTCGAGCTGGAAAAAGCCGCCAAAGTCATCCGCGAGGGCAACAAAGTCCGCGTATACATGACTGCCGTTGCACCTGCGTACAGCATCCCGCAATTCGAAGTCAACCAAGGCGACGAAGTAACCGTATATGTGACCAACGTTGAAACCATCGAAGACTTGACCCACGGCTTCACTTTGGAAGGCTACGGCATCGCCATGGAAATCGGCCCGCAAGCTACCCAATCGGTAACCTTCAAAGCCGTCCGTCCGGGCGTACACTGGTACTACTGCCAATGGTTCTGCCACGCCCTGCACATGGAAATGTCCGGTCAAATGATCGTTAAACCCCGATAATCGGGTTTGACGGTTTATCACTGACTTAACGGAAAGGTCGTCTGAAAAAACTTTCAGGTCTTAGCGAAACCCGCTGCCCTCGTTTTCAGACGACCTTTTATAGCAGAACCGTTTGGACGCAACAGACTGTTCCGCTATAAAACAAAAACACGGCCCTTACAGGCAGGCATCACCGTGCCGACGCACACCGCACGAATCAGAGGAACTCCATGCACACACCCCAATTCAAAACATGGCGACGCGCTGTCCTGACATTTATGTTCGGCGGCATGATTCAGACGACCTTTGCAGCCACCATCGACGTTTCCCCTACCGACAACCTCCCCGAAGTCATCGCGCGCGCGCAGGCAGGCGATACGCTCAAGCTCGCCTCCGGCACTTACAAAACTAAACTGCTTATCGACAAACCCATCACCATCGAAGGCCCTGCCGACCGCTCCGCCAAAATCGAAGGCGACCGCACCGGCCGCACCATTGCCGTCATCGCCCCCGACGTTACCCTGCGTAACCTCACCGTCACCCGTTCCGGCATGAGCCTGCCCGCCATGGACGCCGGCATCTACCTCGAAGAAACCGCCCCCCGTGCCTTAATCGAACACAACAACATCCTCGACAACTCCGTCGGCGTGTATATCCACGGTTCTGCCGAATCCATGGTGCGCGAGAACAAAATCGTCGGCGACTCCACCCTGCGCGTCAACGAACGCGGCAACGGCGTAACCGTCTGGAACGCACCCGGCGCGCAAGTTGTCAGCAACGACATTTCCAAAGGCCGCGACGGTATTTTCTCCAACACCAGCAAAAACAACACCTACAAAAACAACCGTTTCAGCGACCTGCGTTTCGCCGTTCACTACATGTACACCAACGACAGCGAAGTCAGCGACAACATTTCCGTCGGCAACAACATGGGCTACGTCTTGATGTTCTCCGACCGCCTCAAAGTACACGGCAACATCGCCGTCGGCAGCCGCGACCAAGGCATCATGCTCAACTACGTCAACTATTCCGAAATCAACGACAACATCATCAACAAAGCCGGCAAATGCGTTTTCGCCTACAACGCCAACTACAACAAAATCGTCGCCAACCATTTTGAAAACTGCGAAATCGGCATTCACTTTACCGCCGCCATCGAAGGCACGACCCTTTCCGACAACGCTTTTCTCAGCAACGAAAGCCAAGTCAAATACGTCAGCACACGTTTTCTTGACTGGGGCGAAGGCGGACGCGGCAACTACTGGAGCGACAACAGCGCGTTCGACCTAGACGGCGACGGCTTCGGCGACAGCGCATACCGTCCCAACGGCATCATCGACCAAATCATCTGGCGCGCGCCTGTTTCCCGCCTCCTGATGAACAGCCCCGCCATCAGCATCGTCAAATGGGCGCAATCGCAGTTCCCCGCCATCCTCCCCGGCGGCGTGATCGACAGCAAACCGCTGATGAAGGCAGGCAGCAACAAAACCACCACCAAATACGAAGCCATGAAAGAACAACTGTTGCAAGAAGCCAAAACCCATCAGTCCGAATGGAGCGATGCCGAAAACGGCTCATTGAACTAAGCGGAACCGGCAAACACGCCCCGCAAGGTCGTCTGAAAACTTTTCAGACGACCTTAAAACCCCGCCGCAGCAAGGTTTTGCCCCTCATTGCCGTACCAACGGGCATCCGCCGCAAATACGGTGCAACCCGCAACGCAGGCAACAGTCGAAAACGCCGCCCCATCACAAACGTCGTCTGAAACCCCTCTCCCCTTTTTCAGACGACCCCATACAAAAAACGCCCTTTTCAGACGACCCTCAACGTCGTCTGAAACCCATTCACACAAGGAAGCACTCATGAGCGCACACCATGTCGAATTGAGAAACGTAACCAAACGCTTCGGCGCACAAAAAGCCGTCAACCAAGTCGATTTAGTCTTGAAGGCGGGGGAAAGTGTCGGTCTTGCCGGACACAACGGCGCAGGCAAGTCCACGCTCATCAAATTGATACTCGGGCTGATTACCCCCACCGAAGGCGAAGTCATGCTGCTGGGTGAGCACACAGGCAGTAAAGCCGGCGCACAGTTGCGCAGCCAAATCGGCTACCTGCCCGAAACCGTCGCCCTGCACCCTTCCCTCAGCGGCATCGAAACCCTCAATTTCTACGCCAAACTCAAAAAACAGCCGCTCACCAAAAACCACGAACTCCTCGAACGCGTCGGCATTTCCCAAGCCGCCCGCCGCCGCGTCGGCACCTACTCCAAAGGCATGCGCCAACGCCTCGCCCTCGCCCAAGCGCTGCTGGGTGAACCCAAAGTATTGCTGTTTGACGAACCCACCACAGGCCTCGACCCCGCCTCGCGCCAAATGTTTTACGAAGTCGTGCGCGAACTCAACGGACGCGGCGCCACCGTCCTCCTCAGCACCCACGCCCTTGCCGAACTCGACGGCCACGCCGACCGCATCGTCGTCATGAAAAACGGTGTCAAAGTCGCCGACGGCAGCATGGACGAGCTGCATGTCCAAAGCGGACTTCCCCTCACCGTCAACATCCGCCTCAAATCCCCGCGTCCGTTAAGCGAACGCTGGCAGTCGCTTTCAGACGACCTCAGCTATCAGGCGCAATGTCAGGCTGAAGAACGCATGGCATTACTCAGCGAACTGGGCAACCTGTCCGACCTCGCCTACCTCGACATCCACACACCCACACTCGACGACATGTACGCACAATTCTTAAAAAGGGAGGACGTATGAACCCCGTTTGGATTATCACCGGAAAAGAAGTCCGCGACAGCCTGCGCAACCGCTGGGTACTCGCCGCCTCCGTCCTGCTCGCCACCCTCGCCCTCTCATTGGGCTTCCTCGGCAGCTCGCCGACAGGCTCGGTTAAAGTCGATCCGCTGACTGTAACCGTTGTCAGCCTCTCCAGCCTGTCCATCTTCCTGATTCCGCTCATCGCCATGCTCCTCTCCTACGATTCCCTCATCGGCGAAATCGAACGCGGCACTATGGCGCTGCTGTTGAGCTACCCCGTTTCCCGCAACCAAATCCTTGCCGGAAAATTCATCGGACACCTCATCATCCTCGCCCTCGCCACCACCGCAGGCTACGGAATTGCGGGCATCACGCTCCAACTCGCCAACGGCAGCTTCGACATCGCCGCGTGGAAACCCTTTGCCCTGCTGATTGCCGCCAGCGTGATTTTGGGCGCGGCATTCCTGTCCATGGGCTACCTCATCAGCGCGAAAGTCAAAGAACGCGGCACCGCCGCCGGTATCGCCATCGGCGTTTGGCTGTTTTTCGTCGTCATCTTCGACATGGCGCTTTTGGGCATCCTTGTCGCCGATACCCAGCAAACAATCACCGCCCCCGTCGTCGAAACCGTCCTTCTTTTCAACCCCACCGACATCTACCGCCTGCTCAACCTGACCGGTTACGAAAACACCGCTATGTACGCAGGCATGGCAGGTTTGAGCGAACAAATCAGCCTGACCATGCCCGTATTGCTGACCGCGCAGATATTATGGGTTATTATTCCCCTTATCTTGGCAGCAAGAATTTTTGGAAAGCGACAAATATGAAAAAGATTTTACCTGCGCTCCTCGCCGCCCTGCTCCTGAGTGCCTGTCCCAAAGAGGATGACACCCCGCCGCCTGAGCCTCAGCAAATCAGCGACCGCGCCGTGGGGCACTATTGCAGCATGAACCTGACCGAACACAACGGCCCCAAAGCCCAAATCTACCTCAACGGCAAACCCGACCGCCCCGTCTGGTTCTCCACCATCAAGCAGATGTTCGGCTACACCAAGCTGCCCGAAGAGCCTAAAGGCATCCACGTCATCTACGTTACCGACATGGGCAAAGTCAAAGACTGGAGCAAACCCAATGCCGACACCGCATGGATAGACGGCAAAAAAGCCTACTACGTCATCGAAAGCGGCTTTATCGGCGGCATGGGTGCAGAGGACGCCCTCCCCTTCGCCGACAAAGCCCAAGCAGAGAAATTTGCCAAAGAAAAAGGCGGCCGCGTCGTCAGCTTCGACGAAATGCCCGATTCCTACATCTTCAAATAATCCCTTCACATCAAAAAGGTCGTCTGAAAACCTTACCCATCAGGTTTTCAGACGACCTTTTTATATAGTGGATTAACTAAATCAGGACAAGGCGACGAAGCCGCAGACAGTACAGATAGTACGGAACCGATTCACTTCTTAGAGAATCGTTCTCTTTGAGCTAAGGCGAGGCAACACCGTACTGGTTTAAAGTTAATCCACTATATCTGCGGTCTTAATCGGGCGATTCAGTTCAAATCACAAAATCCATCGCCGTTCCCTGCAAACTCTGGTCCATGTCTGCCGACGGGGTTTTGACCGAACGCCCCACCGGTTTGGCAGGCACGCCGACGACGGTGATTGACGACGGTACGTCCGCAACGACCACGCTGCCTGCGCCGATTTTGGAATTGTCGCCGATGCGGATGTTGCCCAATATCGAAGCGTTCGCGCCGATCATCACGCCGTCGCCGATTTTCGGATGGCGGTCGCCGCTTTCCTTACCCGAGCCGCCGAGCGTTACGCCGTGCAGGATGGAAATATTGTTGCCCAACACGGCGGTTTCTCCGGCGACGAAACCGGTGGCGTGGTCGAGCATCAGCCCATGACCGAAACGGGCGGCGGGGTGAATATCGACGCCGAACACTTCCGACATACGGTTTTGCAGGAAATACGCCAGCGTTTTGCGGCCGTTTTGATAGAGCCAGTGGTTGATGCGGTGCGCCTGAATGGCGTGGAAACCTTTGAAATATAAAAGCGGCAGCGAATATTCGTCGCAGGCGGGGTCGCGTTCGTAAATGGCTTTCAAGTCGGCTTCGACGCAGTTGCTGATGCGCGCGTCGCTGCCCAATGCCTGCTGGTAGATTTCAAACAGGGCGCGCACGTCCATAATCGGGCTGCCAAGTTTGCTGGAAAGGTGGTAGGCAAGGACGGAATCGAGCGAGTCGTGGCGCAACACGGTTTGGTGCAAAAAGCTCGCCAGCATCGGTTCGGCTGCGGCTGCGGCTGCGGTTTCTTCGCGGATGGTATGCCAGAGGTTGAAATCGGTTGTGTTCAGGTGGTCTTTTTTCATGTTGGGGGTCGTCTGAAAATAGGATGGTGTCGGTGTATCTTACCTTTTATCAACGATTTGCGATAGCGCATTGCGGAATATGCTTATGATGGTTTCCGTGTGCTTGAAGTTTTTTCAGACGACCTTATATAAAGTAGCATTCGATTCAAACCATTCCAAAGGATGCATGAAATGAGCGAACATCACGAACAATATCAACACGAAACCGAAGAGGCGGTAAACGCAGAAGCCGCCCAAGCCCCCAATACCGAACAACCCGAAGCTACCGAACCGCCGACTTACGAAGAATTGCAGGCGCGTATCGCCGAGTTGGAAGGACAGTTGAAAGACAGCGAGCTGCGCGGTCTGGCGAACGAGCAAAACCTGCGCCGCCGCCATCAGCAGGAAATCGCCGATACGCACAAGTTTGCCGGGCAAAAATTCGCCGCCGAAATGCTGCCGGTCAAAGACTATCTTGAAATGGCGCTGCTCGACCAAAGCGGCAATTTCGACGCGCTGAAAATGGGCGTGCAAATGACGCTGAACGAATTGCAAAAAGCGTTTGACGCCACGCACATCAAAGAAATCAACCCGCAGCCCGGCGACAAACTCGACCCGCACCAACATCAAGCAATGCAGGCGGTCGTCAGCGAGCAAGAGCCGAACACCATCGTCAGCGTCATGAAAAAAGGCTACACCCTGTCCGACCGCGTATTACGTCCCGCAATGGTTGTCGTGGCGAAACAAGAATCCTGAAGGCACCGCTTGATAAAGTTTATCAAGCATAAAATTTTCAGACGACCCTTCCCCGCCCCTCAAGCCCCAATCCCGCTTTTGGAAAATCATTCCGATGATGCCCAATCGGAAAACAAAGACAAGGTCGTCTGAAAAACAAAATACCGTCCTGTGGATAAATAGTTTAACTTGTTGAATTTCATATAAAAAAAATTTCAACAAAACCCTTGAAAAAATATCGGGCAACCTTATTTACAGGTCAACGGAACAAAATGTTCCACACAATTATTAATTTAGAAAAATCTTTTTAGGAGCAACATCAATATGGCAAAAGTAATCGGTATCGACTTAGGTACAACCAACTCTTGTGTATCCATCTCTGAAAACGGTCAAACCAAAGTTATTGAAAACGCAGAAGGCGCACGCACTACGCCGTCTGTCGTCGCTTATCTGGACGGCGGCGAAGTCCTCGTCGGCGCACCGGCCAAACGCCAAGCCGTAACCAACGCTAAAAACACCATCTACGCTGTCAAACGTTTGATCGGTCATAAATTTGAAGACAAAGAAGTCCAACGCGACATCGAATCCATGCCTTTCGAAATCATCAAAGCCAACAACGGCGACGCATGGGTGAAAGCGCAAGGCAAAGAGCTGTCTCCGCCGCAAGTTTCCGCAGAAGTCCTGCGTAAAATGAAAGAAGCCGCCGAATCTTATTTGGGCGAAAAAGTAACCGAAGCCGTGATTACCGTTCCGGCCTATTTCAACGACAGCCAACGTCAAGCCACCAAAGACGCAGGCCGCATCGCCGGTTTGGACGTAAAACGCATCATCAACGAGCCGACCGCAGCCGCTTTGGCATTCGGTATGGACAAAGGCGACAACAAAGACCGCAAAGTAGCCGTATATGACTTGGGCGGCGGTACCTTCGATATTTCCATCATCGAAATCGCCAACCTCGACGGCGACAAACAATTCGAAGTATTGGCAACCAACGGCGACACCTTCTTGGGTGGTGAAGACTTCGACCAACGCCTCATCGACTACATCATCGCCGAGTTCAAAAAAGACCAAGGCATTGATTTGAAACAAGACGTGATGGCATTGCAACGCCTGAAAGAAGCTGCCGAAAAAGCCAAAATCGAATTGTCCAGCGGCCAGCAAACCGAAATCAACCTGCCGTACATCACCATGGACGCAACCGGCCCGAAACACTTGGCAATGAAAATTACCCGTGCCAAATTTGAGAGCCTGGTTGAAGACCTGATTGCCCGCTCTATCGAGCCTTGCCGCACCGCATTGAAAGATGCCGGCTTGAGCACCAGCGACATCGACGACGTGATTTTGGTCGGCGGTCAGTCCCGTATGCCGAAAGTACAAGAAGCCGTAAGAGACTTCTTCGGCAAAGAACCGCGCAAAGACGTGAACCCTGACGAAGCCGTTGCCGTAGGCGCAGCGATTCAAGGCGAAGTATTGAGCGGCGGCCGCAGTGACGTATTGCTGCTGGACGTAACCCCTCTGTCCTTGGGTATCGAAACCATGGGCGGCGTGATGACCAAGCTGATTCAGAAGAACACCACCATCCCGACTAAAGCGTCGCAAGTGTTCTCTACCGCCGAAGACAACCAAAGCGCAGTAACCATCCATGTACTGCAAGGCGAACGCGAACGCGCTTCCGCCAACAAATCTTTGGGTCAGTTCAACTTGGGCGACATTGCACCTGCACCGCGCGGCATGCCGCAAATCGAAGTAACCTTCGACATTGACGCCAACGGCATCCTGCACGTTTCCGCCAAAGACAAAGGCACAGGCAAAGCAGCCAACATCACTATCCAAGGTTCTTCAGGTTTGAGCGAAGAAGAAATCGAACGCATGGTGAAAGATGCCGAAGCCAATGCTGAGGAAGATAAAAAACTGACTGAATTGGTCGCTTCCCGCAACCAGGCCGAAGCCCTGATTCATTCCGTGAAAAAATCTTTGGCCGACTACGGCGACAAACTCGACGCAGCCGAGAAAGAAAAAATCGAAGCCGCGTTGAAAGAAGCCGAAGAAGCCGTGAAAGGCGATGACAAAGCCGCCATCGATGCCAAAGCCGAAGCACTGGGCACAGCTAGCCAAAAACTGGGTGAAATGGTTTACGCGCAAGCACAAGCCGAAGCCCAAGCAGGCGAAAGCGCACAAGCCGAGCCGTCTTCCGCCAAGAAAGACGACGACGTAGTAGATGCCGACTTTGAAGAAGTAAAAGACGACAAGAAATAATTGAGGTCGTCTGAAAAAAGCGCGAATCGTAAGGTTCGCGCTTTTTTGTTTTTTGCTTGATGTGATGTTTTCAGACGACCTCTTGGGATGCGGCATTTCCATTTAAAAGCAAAACGTATCCGACATCCTGCCTTATAGTGGATTAACTTTAAATCAGGACAAGGCGACGAAGCCGCAGACAGTACAGATAGTACGGAACCGATTCACTTGGTGCTTCAGCACCTTAGAGAATCGTTCTCTTTGAGCTAAGGCGAGGCAACGCCGTACCGGTTTAAAGTTAATCCACTATAAAAACCAAAAGGTCGTCTGAAACCCAATACCATGATTTCAGACGACCTTTAAACAAAAACAATCTTGTCTTATTCCGAATATGTAAACTTCGCGCGTTTGACGTTGCAAAAAATTTCATACGGAATCATACCGGCGGCTTCGGCGACTTCGTTGATGTTGACGACATCGCCCCACAATTCAACTTCTGCGCCCAAGCCTTCTTGGGAAGCGTCGAGTTCGACGGTAATCATGTCCATAGACACCCTGCCGATAATTCGGCTGCGTTTGCCTTCGACGGCAACAGGCGAATTGGTCGAGGCGCGGCGCGGATAACCGTCGGCGTAGCCGCAGGCAATCAGACCAACACGGGTGGACTTGCTGGTGTAAAACGTTGCGCCGTAGCCGATGGGAGAATGAGGTTGCAGGACGCGTTCGCCGAATACGCGGGAAGTCAGGCGCATGACGGGTTTCAGGCGTTCGTCCACGCCGCCGAACGGAGAAATTCCGTAAAGTGACAGACCGGCACGACCCCAATCGCGGCGGGCTTCGGGAACGTTCAGGATGGCAGCGGAGTTGGCAAGGCTTTCTTCGCCTTCCAAGCCTTCACACGCCAAATCAAAGGCTTCAAGCTGCATTTCGGTCATACCGTTGTCGGGTTCGTCAGCGCAGGCAAAATGGCTGAATTTGACGATGCTGTCAACGTGTTTGCATTGTTTCAGGGCGGTGTAGGCGGAAGTGTAATTGTGCGGGAAGAAGCCGGCACGGTGCATACCGGAATCCATTTTGAGCCAGACTTTGACGGGGTGCTGCCAATGATGGGCGATTAAGGCTTCGAGTTGCCATTGGCTGCCGACGCCCGGCCACAAATTGTATTTATCGACGGTAGCGTATTCCGACGCTTCAAACACGCCTTCGAGCAATACGATGGGATTGGTAATGCCGCTCTCGCGCAATTCGACGGCTTCGTCCACGGTGGCGACGGCAAACCCGTCGGCAAGGTCAGACAATGCGTGGGCGCACCGTACCGCGCCGTGTCCGTAAGCGTCTGCTTTAATGACGGCAAGCATCTTGCCGCCGTGAATCTGTT
The DNA here is from genome assembly GCF_000260655.1 of Neisseria sicca VK64. Lineage (GTDB taxonomy): Bacteria > Pseudomonadota > Gammaproteobacteria > Burkholderiales > Neisseriaceae > Neisseria > Neisseria sicca_B. The sequence goes on along the minus strand of NZ_AJMT01000176.1, from coordinate 9,902 downwards.
TCAGGGTTTGGTAATTGTGGCGCAGATTGTCCAAGCGGATTCGGGCATTTAATGGACGCATGATTTGTTCTTTCTGTTAATGAAGGTCGTCTGAAAATGGATATTCACGTTTTCAGACGACCTTAAAATATGGCTAATGCTTATAATTATAGGCTTAAAGACGTATTTTTTAAATATCCGATGCGCCCGCCCAATTAATTATCTTATTAATGGACAAGCATCAATCCGACTAACCTAAGATAAAAATCCCTAAATATTGGACATTTGAACGAATCGTCCAGACGAAGTTCTTGGTGCGAAAATACTTTTTTCAGGAAGCCTGCTTTTACTCAAAATCAAAACCGGTTTTTCAATTCCCGCAGCGCCGCGAACACTTCCAAACCATTGTTCAATCGCTTCCCAGTCAATTCCTCAACCCGTTCGCGGACTTGGGACAAATCGACCCGCAAAAACGGATTGATTTTGCGTTCATGCGCAAGGGTTACGGGCAGGGTCGGCGTATGTTCCGCCTCGCCTAAAGCCGCTTGAATATCGGGATTCTCCGGTTCGATAAATTCGGCGAAACGCAGATTGGCAGTGGTGTATTCATGCGCAGGATAAAACAGCGTTTCTTCGGGCAGCTGATTGAACCTTTGGAAACTGTCGTACAACTCCTCTATCGTTCCCGTAAACACCCTGCCGCAGCCGGCGGAGAATAAGGTATCGCCGCAGAAAACGTGCAGACCTTCAGCGTTTTCCAAAAGATAGCTGACGTGGCGGTCGGTATGGCCGGGCGTCGCCCACACGGTGACCAGCCCGTCGCCAAAAGGAAACTGCGTACCTGCCGTCACCGTATGCGTTGCCACATCGATATCCGTCTCACCGTACACGGGCGATTCCATAAAGCCGTTTTTGAGGGATTGGACTCCGCCGATATGGTCGTGATGCAGATGGGTAACCCACGTTTGCGCCAGCATCAGGCGGTTGCGGACGAGGAATACCAAAACGGGCGTGGCATCGGACGGATCGACGCAGGCGGCGTGGTTGCCGTCTTGAATCATCCAAATGTAGTTGTCGTTTAGGGCTTGGACGGGTGTAATTTTCATAGGATTTCTTTTGTAGGTAGTGATTTGAGATGCGGCTGAACCATGAAGCCGTATGGTATAGTGGCTTAACTTTAAACCAGTACGGTGTTGCCTCGCCTTAGCTCAAAGAGAACGATTCTCTAAGGTGCTGAAGCACCAAGTGAATCGGTTCCGTACTATCTGTACTGTCTGCGGCTTCGTCGCCTTGTCCTGATTTAAAGTTAATCCACTATATTTACAAAACAGTTTAACAGAAATGACTTGAACGTTATTGGTATGCTTGATCGGCACAGACAAAAAAGGTCGTCTGAAAAGTGGTTTTCAGACGACCTTTGCTCATTCCCGACAACTTTTAAATCAGTTCCAAATCCGGGCCGGCGTTTTGGGCGCGGCGGCTGCGCAGTTGGATGTCCAGGCGCAGGTCGTGGGCGGAGTCGGCGTTTTTAATAGCGTCTTGGAAGCTGATATCGCCGCGTTCGTACAGCTCGTAAAGCGCTTGGTCGAAGGTTTGCATACCCATGGCAGTAGATTTTTTCATCATTTCTTTAATGCCGTGGATTTCGCCTTTTTGAATCATCTCGGAAATAATCGGCGAATTGAGCAGGATTTCCACTGCGGCTACGCGCCCCTTGCCGCCTTCGCGGGGAATCAGGCGTTGCGAGATGAAGGCTTGCAGGTTGAGCGACAAATCGGTCAAAAGCTGGGTGCGGCGCTCTTCGGGGAAGAAGTTGATGATGCGGTCGAGCGCTTGGTTTGAGTTGTTGGCGTGCAGCGTGGCGAGACAGAGGTGGCCTGTTTCGGCGAACGCCAAGGCGTAGTCCATGGTTTCGCGGTCGCGAATCTCGCCGATGAGGATGACGTCCGGCGCCTGACGCAGGGTGTTTTTCAGCGCGGCAAACCAGTTTTCGGTATCCACGCCGACTTCGCGCTGGGTAATGATGCTTTTTTTGTGTTGATGGACGAACTCAATCGGGTCTTCGATGGTGATGATGTGGTCTTGGCAATTTTCGTTGCGGTGGTCAACCATCGCGGCGAGCGAGGTCGATTTGCCGGAACCGGTACCGCCGACGAAAATCACGAGGCCGCGTTTTTTCATCACCACGTCTTTCAAGACGGGGGGCAGATTGAGGCTGTCGAAATTCGGGATTTTGCTGGTAATGGAGCGGAACACCAACGCCGTCGCGCCGCGCTGCACCATGGCATTGACACGGAAGCGGCTGGTGTCGGGCAGGCTGATGGCGAAGTTGCATTCGTTGGTGGAGGAAAACTCTTCGATTTGTTTGGTGGACATAATCGAAAAAGCGATTTCCATACATTTTTCGGAGGTCAGCAGCTCGTCGGTAATCGGCGTGATTTTGCCGTCCACTTTCATAGCGGGCGGAAAATTGGTCGTAATAAAGAGGTCGGAGCCTTTGTATTTGTTCATATGGCGCAGCCAAGTGAACAATTCGTCTTTTGCGCTGGGGGGATTGGTCATCATGATATTGGATAATTTCGGTGGTTATTTTATTAAAATGGATTATATCAAATAAATCATGATACATAAAAATGGCAAGATTACCGTATCGAATAATAAGACAGGCGGGCAATATGGCGGATTCAATACGGGTATGGAATGCCGCCGCTGCTGTTATAATACCGCCCACAATTTCATGGAAGAATAAAAAATGTCTGTACAAACAGTGGCGGTCATCGGTGCGATGGAGCAGGAAATCGAGCTTTTGCGCGAAGCAATGGATAATGTCAAAAGCGTGTCTTTCGGTAAGTTTACCGCCTACGAAGGCGAGATGTCGGGCAAACGCATGGTGTTGGTATTGAGCGGCATCGGCAAGGTCAACGCTGCGGTTTCAACGGCTTGGGTTATCCATCAATTCGCGCCTGACTGCGTCATCAATACCGGCAGCGCGGGCGGTTTGGGCAAGGGTTTGAAAGTCGGCGACATAGTGGTCGGCACGGAAATCGCGCATCACGACGTCGATGTAACGGCGTTCGGCTATGTTTGGGGACAAGTGCCGCAACTGCCCGCCGTATTTGTTTCAGACGACCTCTTGGTCGGCAAAGCAAAACAGGCAGCGGAAGTGTTTGAAGGCGCGGCGGTAGCGCAAGGTTTGATTGTCAGCGGCGACCGCTTTGTCCACAGCAGCGAAGGCGTGGCGGAAATCCGCAGCCACTTCCCCGAAGTCAAAGCGGTGGAAATGGAAGCGGCGGCGATTGCGCAAGCCTGCCACCAGTTGAACACGCCTTTCGTCGTGATCCGCGCGATGTCCGACTCGGCGGACGAAAAAGCGGACATCAGCTTTGAAGAGTTTTTGAAAACAGCGGCGGCAAGCTCGGCGAAAATGGTGGAAAAGATTGTCGCGTCGCTGTAAAACACGCATAAAATCATGCGGAAACAGTAAATTTCCGCTAGAATGTCAGGCTATTTCACTTTGCCTGAAGGTCGTCTGAACGGTCTATTTGATTTTCAGACGACCTTTTCAGAATCACTGCTTATCTTTCAAAATAACAATATGAAAAATATCCGAAATTTCTCCATCATTGCCCACATCGACCACGGCAAATCGACGCTTGCCGACCGCTTCATCCAATACTGCGGCGGCTTGGATTTGCGCGAAATGAGTACGCAGGTACTCGATTCCATGGACATCGAAAAAGAGCGCGGCATCACCATCAAAGCGCAAACCGCCGCGCTCAACTACAAAGCACGCGACGGGCAGGTGTATCAGCTCAACCTGATTGACACGCCGGGACACGTCGACTTTTCTTACGAAGTCTCCCGCTCCTTGTCCGCCTGTGAAGGCGCGCTTTTGGTTGTTGACGCGTCTCAAGGCGTGGAAGCGCAAACCGTGGCGAACTGCTATACCGCGATTGATTTGGGCGTGGAAGTCGTGCCTGTTTTGAACAAAATCGACCTGCCCGCCGCTGACCCCGAACGCGTGGAACAGGAAATCGAAGACATTATCGGCATTGATGCCGTCGGCGCGGTGCAATGTTCCGCCAAAAGCGGCATCGGTGTGGAAGATGTTTTAGAAGAAATCGTCGCCAAAATCCCCGCGCCGACCGGCGATGAAAACGCACCGCTGCAAGCCGTTATCGTCGATTCGTGGTTTGACAACTATGTCGGCGTGGTCATGCTGATTCGTGTGAAAAACGGCACCATCAAACTGAAAGACAAAGTGCGCTTTATGAGCACCAAAGCTGAAACGCAGGTCGAGCAGTTGGGTGTATTCACGCCGAAATCCGTTCAAAAACAAGAGCTCAAAGCCGGAGAAGTGGGCTTTTTGATTACCGGCGTGAAAGAATTGGGACAGGCAAAAGTCGGCGACACGGTTACTTTGGTTGCCAACCCCGCCTCTGAGCCGCTGCCTGGTTTCCAAGAAGTACAAAGCCAAGTATTCGCGGGTCTTTACCCAGTGGAAAGCCACGACTACGAAGCTTTGCGCGACGCTTTGGAAAAATTGCAACTTAACGATGCTTCATTGAAATTCGAGCCTGAAGTTTCCCAAGCATTGGGATTCGGCTTCCGCTGCGGTTTCTTGGGCCTGCTGCACTTGGAAATCGTACAGGAACGCTTGGAGCGCGAGTTCGACATGGATTTGATTACCACCGCGCCGACGGTGGTTTACGAAGTCGTGTTGAAGAGCGGCGAAAAAATCGAAGTCGAAAACCCGTCCAAACTGCCCGACATCGGCAGCATCGAAACCATTCTCGAGCCGATTATCACCGCGACCATCCTCGTGCCGCAGGAATACGTCGGCAACGTCATGACTTTGTGTAACCAAAAGCGCGGCGTACAGGTCAATATGCAGTACATGGGCCGCCAAGTCATGCTGACTTACAATTTGCCTATGAATGAAGTCGTGATGGACTTTTTTGACAAACTCAAATCTACTTCGCGCGGCTATGCCTCGCTGGACTACCATTTCAAAGAGTTCCAACCGTCTGATTTGATTAAGCTCGACATCATGGTCAATGGTGAAAAAGTCGATGCCTTGAGCCTGATTGTGCACCGTCAAAGCGCGGTTCACCGAGGCCGCGAGCTGGCAGCGAAAATGCGCGAGCTGATTCCGCGCCAAATGTTCGACATCGCCGTCCAAGCCGCCATCGGCAGCCAGATTATCGCCCGCGAAAACGTCAAAGCCCTGCGTAAAAACGTCTTGGCGAAATGTTACGGCGGCGATATTACCCGTAAGAAAAAACTTCTCGAAAAACAAAAAGCAGGCAAACGCCGCATGAAACAAGTGGGCAACGTGGAAATCCCGCAAAGCGCGTTCTTGGCGATTCTGCAAGTGAGCGACAAATAATGAGCACAAATTTAATCTACGGCGCGATTGCCGCCATCGTTATCGGCATTTTCCTTTATTTCATAAGCAGCAAAGAACGTCAGGAAAACGGAGAATGGAGCTCCGGCCTGCAATGGGCGTATCTTTTGTGCATGATCGGCGTTTTCGGCATCCTGTCTTTTTACATGAGCTTTACCGCCGTATTGCTGATATTTGTCGTATTCACCGGCATCGTTTGGGCAATCCACAAAGGTCGTCTGAAAAAAGACCCGTCGCACCAGGACAAAGCCCACTTTACCGACTACATGAGCGGCTTTTTCCCGATCATCCTCGTCGTCTTCATCCTGCGTACCTTTATCGCCGAGCCATTCCAAATCCCGTCCAGCTCCATGCGCCCTGGCTTGGTTAAAGGCGACTTCATCCTTGTAAACAAATTCGCCTACGGCATCAGAACCCCGATCATCAACAACGTCCTGATTCCGACCGGACAAATCGAGCGCGGCGACGTCGTCGTGTTCAACTATCCCGTCCAGCCTGAAATGAACTACATCAAGCGCATCGTCGGACTGCCGGGCGATACCGTCGAATACCGCGACAAAGTCCTGACCGTCAACGGACAAGTCGCCCCCGACCAACCGAACGGCACCTACTCCTACCCTGACGATACCGAACCGTCCGCAATCCACAACCCCGAACTTTTTCAGACGACCCTCAACGGCAAAACCTTCAATATCCTGAAAGAGCCGGGACAACCCTCCGTTTTCATCCCCTCGCTCGACAACTACCGCATGAAAATCATGCCTGAAAACGGTTATTCCGTAGAGCAAAGCGGTTTGGAACACTGTCAATACGCCGAAGACGGCAGCGGCTTTACCTGCAAAGTGCCCGAAGGCCGTTACTTCGCCATGGGCGACAACCGCGACAACAGCGCCGACTCCCGCTACTGGGGCTTTGTGGACGACAAACTTATCGTCGGAAAAGCCTTCTTCGTGTGGATGAACTTCGGCGATTACAGCCGCATCGGCAGCAGCATCCAATAAGTTGCCCGTTTCATTCCGATAAAACACAAGGTCGTCTGAAAACTGATTTTCAGACGACCTTGTGTTTTATGGTAATTCTTAACGAATAAACCTCCCCTCTCTTCCTTACTTCAACTGTGACATCCTTAAATTTCATATAGCAAAGTTTACTCGTGCAAAAAATACATTCAAATTACTCATTTACCATTTTTAACTAAGCTTAATCAAGCCCGCATATTTGTATTTGTTTATAATATTACGATAGCGTAAACACTGCTTATGTTTGTTTTTATCACCTACGAAATCACTGCTTATTATTTTTAAAATATCGCATAGCAAATCTAGATCAGAATGGTAAGACCATACTGATTTAAACTTAAACTACTATGAATTTATTTTTCAACCAGTAAGGATTATTTATGCACACTCAAAATAAATCACCTATTACTCATTTTGTTCTAAGCGGTATTTGCGTTGCAATTTTAGCAGCCTGCGGCAGTTCAAATGGAGGTGGAGATTCACCCAAAAATCTATCTGTAGCCCCAAAAAACAACGTCAATAAAGATGACGCAAAAAAAGACAATACCAACAAAAACAACTCTAGTAAGGATAATTCTGACAAAGGTACTACCAATAAAAACAATTCCAACAAGGTTAACACTGGCAAAGGAAATGCCGACAAAAATAATGCCAATAAAGATAATAAAACTAACACTAACAAAGAAACATTATTATTAAATAAAGGCATTCAGGATAAACTGACCACACTAAAACTAAGTGATGTAATAAAAACTGAACAATTCAATCAAACTGAAGTGAATACCGGTTTCATTGCAAATAACTTAAGTGCGACCCCATTATTAGAGACAGCTAAAGGTCCACATGATCACCCTACCTCTCACCTTTTGACATCCGCTTATAGAAAAGATAAAACCAAACTTTTGCGCCCTCAAACAGTTATATTAGGGGGTGTAGCAACGCGTTACTTTACCAACTATACAGATGGTTATGTTGCGAAGAGAGCCGGTTATGACGAGATTGATACGCCATTAAGTGCAAAAAATCTGATTGGTGTAGATAAACGCAATAAAAATGGCATATTAGTTAAAAATGGCAGGAGCGTTAACATCTTAGATCAAACTGCCAGCAAACTGGAATTAGATAGTGTAGGCGGTAGCCGTTATACAAAATGGTTTAATAATTTTGCTACTAATGCCGATAATGAAACTGAATTGGATAAAGGCCGCCGTGTATTAACAGATGTGAAATACAAATTAGATGCAAATAATAATCCTGTATGGACTGTAACTACCGAACCCAGCAGCGGTTATCAATATGCACATTCTTTAAATCGTTATTTTAACAATAATCCAGACGATGAATTATATGTTAACCAAAACGGTGAATATGCATATCGTTTTACATTAAAAAAATCAACTACATTTGAAGTCAGTGCAGAATCAGCAAAAAATCATCCAGAACGTGCAGAGACACTCAAAGCATTAGGGTGGTCTGCTGGCAAGCAATATCACTTCGCACCAGGTAGCTACTTTATGGTTACACAAAAAGATGGCAGCCTAAAAATTGTAGCCGATAACGGACAAATGACGCAGGTATCCTTATATTCAGTCCATGTCGGTATTGATGACAATAAAGCATTGGGTGCATTCCAAAATAAACGTGTAATTGCCGAAATGTTCAGTGCATTAAACTATGGCAAGACAAATGAAATTCGTGCGATTTATACCTATGACGTTGGACAAGCCAATGGCTTCAATCAACAATATCTCTCATTAAATGCATGGCGCTATAAAAATGGCGATGGCACTTATGGACTCAATAATCCTTTTAACATCGGCATTTTCGACCGAGTTGCTACTGAAAATGGTATAGTTGCCAATGTCTATGACATGAAGACTAAAAAAGGTTTATCTGCCAAATATACAGGCGTTGCCTATTCCAGCCGAGATGGTAAACAAGACGGTGTGATGAATATGACTGCACAGTTCCATGAACCAGATATGGCTTACAACAATACTGTTTCAAGCAATAACGTTACCTTCAATGGCGCGATTACCAACCGTCGCCTAGATGACAAACGTAATGTATATTTTGCCAGCGGTAATGTAAAAACAGAGAGTGGAATGCCTTCTGCAAGCGCGGGTCAAAAAGTTTCTCTAGTGGGTAGAAGCCAAGTTGCTCAAAATGTTACTGTCTGGATGGAAGGAAAAAACCCAGGTGAAAATAAAGTAATTTATGGTCAAGGTAACGTACGTTTTGCCGGTCCAAATGCTGAAGAAGTCGGTGGTTTGTTAAAAATTACTACCAGCCATGGCGAAAACAATATCGGTTTCATTGGCAAACGCTAAGACGCTTACCCAAAGAAATAAGCAGCAGAAGCTTTGCATCTGCTGCTTATTATTTTCCAAGCAAACCCCTCTGCAAATAAACAAAGCGCAATTGGAGGGGCAACTTAAAATATCCTGAATTATCTGAAAAATATACTCATGAAATCTAATCAATTCATTTTTATTGCGGGCATATTATTTCCCATAATGGTTACTGCCGAAACAATTGCTAACCCTGAAACTGAAGCCGATCGCCAAATGGAAAGGATACAAGAAATGGCCATTCCTAAACCACCGGAGGTAGGCACCTCCCTTTTGAATGGTGTCAAGGCTTCTTTGAATGAGCATACTCAGACATTGACATTAGATGATCTAGCCAAACAACCAGAGCTGGCCGAACCTTTGTTAAATCAAGCATTGCAAGCGCGAAACTATATTGCTGCAGAGCAGCTCTTGCCTATATATCGTAAATGGAATGGGTATGACCCAATTTTATTGGATTATGCGCAAGGCGCAATTTGGCGTTCGCAAGGAAAGCATAAAAAAGCCATTACACTTTACCGTAATATTCTTGTTCGACATCCTAATCTTGTTGCCGTCCGTCTAGACTTGGCTGCTATGCTTTATGAGGATAAGCAAACCCGTAATTCACAACATGAATTTAATGCTGCCAAAAAGCAAGGTTTACCAGAAGATGTCCTTCCTACTATTGCCCTTTATGAAAACGCTATGGGGCAAAATAAATGGCAATTTTCAGGCAGTCTGAGTTACACCCAAGACAACAATATCAACAACGTTTCAGCTGAGCGTGAAATCCATCTTCCTCAGTTTGATAACTTGGCTTTTGAAAAAAATTCTGACTATCTGCCACAAAAAGGGCATGGTTTTACCTACGCCCTATCCGTTGATCGCGATATCAATCTCAAAGACAACCATTATTTCGCTCTTTCAAGCGATGTCGACGGTGTCAGCTATTGGGATAATCATGATTATGATGATCAAACAGCAAAGGTCAGTCTTGGTTATAAAAATAAAAGTTTTAAAACAGATAGTTTTGTTATGCCATTTTTAGAAAAGCGTCGCTACGGAAATCATCCTTATTACACGCGTACAGGTGTAGATTTAGGTATTTCACGTTGGATAAAACCAAATTTACGCCTATCTGCCAACGGAACCTTTGCACAAAAA
>NZ_AJMT01000175.1:0-11094 GCF_000260655.1 Neisseria sicca VK64 | reverse complement strand
GATGCCTATCTGCATGAAATCGCCAAACATTTTGATTGTACGGCAGCCGCCGTTTGCTATGCACTCAAACAGATGGGGATGACGCGTAAAAAAAGACCACCACTTACAAAGAACAAGACCCGGCCAAAGTAACGCATTATTTGACACAGCTGGCCGAATTTTCTGACTACCAACGTGTTTATTTGGATGAAACAGGATTTGACCGCTACCTGTTCCGTCCCTATGCCCGCAGCCCGAAAGGGCAAATAGTGAAAGCGCAGATAAGTGGAAAAAGATACCGACGCTTATCTCTGGTGTCCGCACAAGTCGGCAACCGGCTGATTGCTCCGATGGTTTATCAAAATACGATGACCGGAGTCTTTTTTGAAGCGTGGTTTCAGCAATGCCTACTGCCCGCATTGACTCAAAAATCGGTGATTATTTTAGATAATGCGCGATTTCACCGTATGGGTGTCTTACGGGAAATGGCGGAAAAATGGGGACATAAGGTATTGCCTCTTGCACCTTATTCACCTGAGCTCAACCCGATTGAGAAGGTGTGGACGAATATTAAGCGGTATCTGCGAACCGTTTTGTCTGATTACGCCCGATTTGACGATGCGTTACTGTCCTATTTTGATTTTAATTGACTATAACGTTTCATCTCAATGTCAAATTAAAAAGGTCGTCTGAAATCCGTTTTCAGACGACCTTTTGCTTAAATCAAACCTTCCAGTTTTGGGTTACCCTCTTTCGGAATCGGGCGTTTGTTACCTTCACTATCAATGGCGACATAAGTGAAGACAGCCTCTGTCACGAGTTGACGATCCTCAGTAAGATGATCGTTCATCAATGTTTTTACCCAAACCTCGATTTTCAGTTGCAACGAAGTATTACCCACGCTCACGCAGCGGCCGTAGCAACAGACGACATTCCCCACTTTCACAGGACGGATGAAATTCATTTCCTGAACAGCTACGGTAACAATACGGCCTTGTGCGATTTCCGCCGCCAAAATACCGCCGCCCAAATCCATTTGCGACATAATCCAACCGCCGAAAATATCTTGATTGGGATTAGTGTCGCGCGGCATGGCAACGGTGCGCAGCAAAAGCTCGCCTTGTGGTTTAGTGTGTTGTTTTTCATTTTGCGTCATGGGAAATATCCTTTTTAGAGGTGCAGCTTTCGTGTGAAGTTGAGAAACCGATTGAAGCAGTGTGGGATGATTGCCTGCGATAACAAGGTCGTCTGAAAACTTCTATACGGTTTTCAGACGACCTTGAACCCATATTCTGAGCCAACGCTATTTCTAACGTTCTGCCAATTTCAAATAAACGCCGGCAACGTCTTGCTCTCCGTAACCTGCTGTTACCGCTTGACGGTAATTTTCAGCAACGGTTTCGACGGCAGGCAGCGACTTACCGGCTTGCTCCAGCTCTTTGACCGCCAGATTAAGGTCTTTGGAAGCGTGTTTGAGTGCGAAGGCAGGTGGGAATTCACGGCTTGCCCACAGCGATTTTTTGGTTTGGAACATAGGCGAATCCATAGCGGAATTACCGATGGCTTCGATGATGGTATCAGTATCGACACCAAACTGTTGAGCCATTAGCATAGCCTCGCTGTATGCTTCGCCAAAAATACCCAGCAGGGAGTTGAGCACGAGTTTTGCGCCCGAACCTTTCCCTACCCCACCGAAATGGAAAGTTTGTTTACCGACAATGGAAAACACTTTTTGCAGAGGCGTTGAAACACTTTCTTCTCCGCCAAACAAAATCAGCAACGTACCGTTGGTAGCAGGACCGACCGAACCGGAAACAGGTGCTTCTGCAAACTGACCGCCCGCAGCTTCGACCAATTCTTTAACGGCAAGATTTTCAGAAGGAGCAATAGTACTCATGTTGACAATGATTTTGCCCGCAAGCTCCTTGCGAACCTCTTCACTCAAAATATCGCGTACAGCCGCGAAGTCGGAAACCATCAGAAAAATAACAGGATAAGCGCGGATAAGATCGATGGTGCTTGCGTACACTTTCGCGCCTTTATTGGCGAGGTCGGCGGTTTTATCGGGTGAACGGTTATAAACACCGACTTCGATACCAGCGTTCAAAAGCCGCGTTACCATCGGATTACCCATTTGACCCAAGCCTATCCAGCCGATTTGCGTGTATTCGTTTGTTGACATTGTGTTTGCTCCTTTGTTTGTCTTGCCGTGCAATCATATAGGTTTACAGGTCGTCTGAAAAGTTTTTCAGAGGGTTGGATAAAGTATTTATATAGATATGAACGAAATCGCCTTTCGTTAATAATGTATAATGCATCTATTTTTCATACAAACGCTGTCAATCAGGTCTAAATGATGGAAAAAGGTCGTCTGAAAAACTGAAATATCGTTTTCAGACAACCTCACTCATAGAGTTCAATCACTGCTAACAGCAGCATGTAGATAATTTTTAAATTTGATAATGAAAACCTTGAAAAAATTTAAACGGGCGGAGATATGGGATATTGGGTGTTAGCGCTTCAGGTATTTTGGGAAGAAATTGGCAAATATGCGTTTTTTCTAATTATCAATGCCTACTGCATCATCAGAATGTATCAAAACCGTCATTGGAAATATTGCGCAGTTATTTTTATTTTGCTCAATGGCTGGGTAATTTACAGATATTGGATGGAAATCATTAACTCTTATCTATATTGGAATCAATAGATTAGTAAAAAAGTCGTCTGAATGAAACACAAGAAAACAAATATCCTTTTAGGAATAGTAGCAGCAGGCTACCTCAGCATTGCATTGGCAAATATAGGATTAAACGGAATGATTGAAGGCCAGGGCAACCCCGAGAATGCAAAAGGCATGACTTGGGGAATTACGATGGCAGATGCAATATTGGTTAACGCCACACCAGAAAATTCTTCATATTTAACATTGGATGCAGAAGCAATAGATGTATCAAATAAGTACAGTTCTGATTTTTATTTGCAGAACGGAACAGTATTGCGAAATTTCTTTGGTACGGGTTCTATATGGGGAAGAGGAGGGTATTTGGGAAGAACGGCAGAGTTTGATTTACTTCCCGAAAGGCTGACTTTTACCTATTCCTCTCAGTTTGAAAATAAATTTTATCAGTTGGATGAAGCCCTTCCAACCGACAAGATACGTCCTATGATGGCAAAAAGTTACAGGGTATTCAATAATGCAGTAGAGGACTCTGAAACTCCGCAATATGAATCTCCCAATGATTTTGAATTGGCTGTTGCTCCTACGGCTGGGTGACGCTGAACCTTGCCAATGTATTTATTCGCAAGGAATTGATGTCCTGGCAGGCAAAAGAAATCATGCCTTCTGTGGAAGAGGCTGCCAAACATCATTTCAATGAAATATGGTATTACAGAGTCGCACGTTTTCACAATCTTGAAGAACGGAAAGAATACTTAGACAGCGTCCGTAAAGAACACCCCAATTTCTATCACACTTATATAGATGGACCCAAAAAGGTGAGTGCGGAGTGGTACAAACAGATGCAAACGAAATATCCATGGAACTTGGAAGTTGAAGTCGATGGAGGGGAATGGAACGGTGAATACTATATGGAATTCGCTAATACGGAGCGCTGGACGGCTATCGGTAAGGAGAGGGTAGAAGAAGAGAAGAAGGCAATGAAGGCGATGCCAACTTACATCAAGATATGGTTAATAGACAAAGAAACGGGTAATCGGTGGGGCATCAGATTGCATCCCTTTAAGACTGAAGAACAAGAGCAGAATGATTATAAAATCATATACGATGATGCTCGACTAAACGGGTTATACAAGATATTTCAACAGGCGTTCCCCGGAAGGACTCGAGCGCATAATATCAGTACACCTTCAATAAATCAGTTTGCCACGTTGAAATTGAAATTTGATGATCACTTTGAATTGACCGAAGCATATCTTCAAAAAGATGGACAAAAATTTGTATTGCCAGATGCTGAAATCCATCAACGTTACGAAATCAACAATACTGCTTATTACTAAGGAAATCATAAATATAGGAAAATGATCGGCAAAGAAAACCACATTTCATGACTGCCGATTGACGTCAGGCCTATACAAAAAGGTCGTCTGAAAGCCCAAGTTTTCAGACGACCTTTTACAATCAAAGCATTATGCGAACGGATGATGCAAAACGATGGTTTCTTCGCGGTCAGGACCAGTGGAGACGATGGCTACCGGTGCGCCGCAGACTTCTTCGATACGTTTCAAATATGCTTTGGCATTGGCAGGCAATGCGTCGTAGCTTGTCACGCCGACAGTCGATTCGCTCCAGCCGGGAATGGTTTCGTAAATCGGCTTGCAGGTTTCTACCGCATCGGAACCGCAAGGCAGGATGTCGGCTTTGCTGCCGTCGGGCAATTCGTAGCCGACGCAGATATTGATGGTTTCAATGCCGTCCATCACGTCCAGTTTAGTGATACACATACCGGAGATGCCGTTGACTTGGATGGAGCGTTTCAACGCGGCGGCATCAAACCAACCGCAGCGGCGTGCGCGGCCGGTTACGGAGCCGAATTCGTGTCCGCGTTCTGCCAAACCTGCGCCTACTTCGTCGAACAATTCAGTCGGAAACGGACCTGAACCGACGCGCGTGGTATAGGCTTTGACAATACCCAAAACATAATCCAGCATTTGAGGACCTACGCCTGCGCCTGCGGAAGCGGCTCCCGCTAAGCAGTTGGACGAGGTAACGAAGGGGTAAGTGCCGTAGTCAATGTCCAACAGCGTGCCTTGTGCGCCTTCAAACAGCAGTTTTTCGCCGTTTTTGTTTTTCTCGTTCAACACGCGGGATACGTCGGTAATCATCGGCGTAATGCGCGGCGCGACTTTTTCGATAACCGCCATCACATCTTCTGCTTTAACCGGCTCGGCATTGTGCAGATGTTGCAGTTGGACATTGTAATAGGCAAGGACGGCATCCAGTTTTTCACACAGTTTTTCAGGATGCAGCAAATCGACGACGCGGATGGCGCGGCGTGCCACTTTGTCTTCGTAGGCTGGGCCGATGCCGCGACCGGTCGTGCCGATTTTGCCTTTGCCGCGCGATGCTTCGCGGGCTTGGTCAAGCGCGATGTGGTAAGGCAGGATCAGCGGGCAGGTCGGCGCGATTTTCAGACGACCTTCAACGTTTTTCACGCCTGCTGCGTTCAACTCGTCGATTTCGCCCAACAATGCTTCGGGGGATACGACAACGCCGGAACCGATGAAGCAATCCAAGTTTTCATGCAGGATGCCGCTCGGAATTAGGCGCAAAATGGTTTTCTTGCCGCCGACGACCAAAGTATGACCCGCATTGTGGCCGCCTTGAAAACGCACGACACCGCTGGTTTCTTCCGCCAGCCAGTCGACGATTTTACCTTTGCCTTCATCGCCCCACTGGGCGCCGATTACTACAACATTTTTAGCCATAGCCATATAACCTATTAATATTAAAAATTTATCGTGAATCAACTTCAAACCAAGACGGCTTTGCGCCCTGCCCTGATTTGCCTTTAATCTGCTATGAATGGGTATTTAAATTTTCTCAACCTGCCAAACGCCGTCCGACTTTTTCAGACGACCTGCAACCTCTTCCGAAGCGTTGTGTCCGATACCGTAGTCGACAACGACACACTGCCCTTGTTCACGCAGGGCTTCAACTGCTTCGCGAGCCGCTTCGGCATCTTCCGCATCGACCAAGACGACGGGCTGCCGCTCAATGGCGGGCAAACGTCCGATAAAGCTGCGCAAGTCGAAACTGAATCCCGTTGCCGGACGCGCACGGCTGAAATATTCGCCCAATCCGTCATAACGCCCGCCCCGTGCGACCGCGTCATGGAAATTGGAACCGTATGCCGCATACAGCAAGCCGGTGTGATAATTGTCGACGCGCAGTTCGGATAAGTCGATATGGACTTTCTGATTCGGGAATGCGTCGCACACTGCCTGCAATTCGTCCAACGCGCTGCCGACTGCCGACAAATCCGGCAATCGTTCGCGCGCAGCGGACAACACTTCCCGTCCGCCATACAGACGCGGCAGCAGCGAAAATGCTTTCGCCCACATACCGTCCAGCTTCCAAGCCTTAACCTGCGCTTCGACCGCTTCGGTATCTTTATCCTGCATCAACGCAAGCAGTGTTGCGGACTGCTCCGCATCCAAATGCGCCGCATCGGACAAAGCGCGGAATACGCCGATGTGCCCCAACGACAGCAAAACCTCGCCCATATCGGCAATCTTCATACTTTTGAGCATCAGGTCAATCAGCTCGATATCCGCCCGGATGTCGGCGAAACCATACATCTCCGCCCCCGCCTGCAAAGGTTCGCGCATATTGAGCAAACCTTCCGGCCGCGCGTGCAACACAGGGCCTGCGTAACACAAACGGTTAATCCCTTGATTGGCGGACAAAAGATGCGCATCGATACGCGCCACTTGCGGCGTAATGTCGGCGCGGATACCCAACTGCCGACCGCTCAGCTGATCGACCACCAAAATGGTTTTCAAAGACAAACCCGCGTCAATGTGCGTCAGCAGGGAATGGCTGTATTCCATCAGCGGAGGCTGTACCAGCTCGTAACCGTGCACTCGGAACAAAGTCAACAACTGCTCTCGCGCGCTTTCCAACTGTCGGGCGTTGGTCGGCAACACATCGGCAACATGTTCGGGAAGCTGCCAAGATTGCATGGGAATCTACCTTCTATCTGTTTTTGTAAACGCAAAGGGCTGCTTGAATTTAAAACCAGACGGACACACAGCCCGCTTCTCGAAATACGCCGCGCAAACGATGCAGCGTTTCCAACAAATCTGATTTTAAATTCAAACAGCCCCTGAATGACGGCTTTAAACCGCCGAGTTATTAAAAGCAGACTTTACCATACAAAACAGTTTTGTGCAGCCTGTTTTCATACCGGACAGCCCCTGACTTTGGAGCAAATGGGATTTTGTATACGGGAAATAACATGTTTAAGAAGCATCTCAAGCAACTGGGGTAGTCTCGACAAAGGTGTTGCTTGTTATTCCTCAACGCCCCATCAATCTTATATAGTGGATTAACTTTAAACCAGTACGGCGTTGCCTCGCCTTGCCGTACTATCTGTACTGTCTGCGGCTTCGTCGCCTTGTCCTGATTTAAAGTTAATCCACTATACTTGATTTAGCTTAAAGGTCGTCTGAAAACCCATTTCAGACGACCTTCAAAGTCTCTCCACAAGCCTCACCGTATTTCTTTGGCTGCCTCTTGCTCCGCTTTGTAACGGCGCAGATAGGCAAGCGCGGCAGCTTTTTCTTCTTCGTTGCCATATTTGACATCGCGTTGGGCGCGGCGCAATTCGGCGCGCTCTTTGGCCTCTTCGATTTGTCGGTTTTTGAATGCTTCGCGGTTGTCGGACGCAACCAGCTTGTCTTGTTGGGATTGGGCTTTCGCCATGGCTTTGGCAATCAAATCCATGGGATTGAAGACAGGTTTGGCGGCAGCTTGGGTTTCGGCTTGAATTTGCGCCTGCTTGGCTTTAACGGCGGCTTCGCGCTCGGCAAGCATGGCTTTGCGTTCCGCCTCGTCGCGCGCTTTGCGTTCGGTATGCCAATCAAAGCGGCTTTGCGCGTGTTCGGCAGCGGCGAAACGCGCCTCGGAAGAGCGGCTCAGGCTGCGCGCGGCAGGGAGGTATTCCTGTTCGGAAGGTATCATGTCGATACAGTCCACCGGACAAGGCGGAAGGCAGAGTCCGCAGCCTGTGCATTCGTCGCTGATTACAGTGTGCATAAACTTGCTTGCGCCCATAATCGCATCGACAGGGCAAGCGCGGATGCAGGCGGTACAGCCGATACAGGCGGCTTCGTCTATCAAGGCGACGGCTTTGGGCTGCGTTTTGACCGGTGCAACGCGCGGCTTACCCAATAAGGCGGCAATATCCACCATCACCGCTTCTCCTCCGGGCGCGCACAAATTAACAGGCGCATCCTCGTGCAACAAAGCTTGTGCATAAGGCAGGCAGCCTTGATAGCCGCATTCTCGGCACTGAGTTTGCGGCAGCAGGCGGTTGATGGCTTGAAGGTCGGTCGGCATGGCGGATAGAGTCAAAATCGAAAGCATGTATTTTATCGGGAAACGGAATGCAGGAAAACCAAGACCAAAATAAATAAGGTCGTCTGAAAACTTCAAAATAAAGGTTTTCAGACGACCTCTTCTATTTTCCGACTATCCGTACCGCTTTATTAGAACTTATGAACCATGCCCAAAGAAACGGCTTTTTGTTCAACAGAACCTGTTTGAGTCGGCGTCAGGCGGGTTTTGCTGCCCAGTTTCATATAGCCGGCATGAGCAAGCATCGAAGTGCGTTTGCTGAATTTGTAGGAGGTACCAACTACAACTTGGTCGAATTTATCGACCAGTTTCTCGCCGCTGTTCACGCCTTTTGCCGCCCAGCCGTGGGCGTAAGTGAGGCGCGGGGTCAGGTTACCGAAGGTATAACCCACGGTAACGGCTGCATCGGTAACTTTGACGGCTTCATTTTTACCGGCATCGGCAGTAATGTCAGCGCCTTTGTACGTATTGAAATCATCGGTAAAGTAACCCAGATATTTATTTGCGCTTTCATGGCCTTTGGTATATTGCGCACCTACGCCGACGAACAGGTTGTTTTTGTCGTAGTAACTCTCGATTTTAGCGATTTGCGCGGCTTTGGTTTTACCGTTCTTGTCGGTGTACGCGCCTTTGTAATGGCCGTAGGCAAGGTTGGTGGTGAAACCGCTGTTTTCATAAGTCAAACCGGCGGTATATTGCTCTTTGCTGGGTTGTTCGTGCTTATATTTGTCGTCCGGATTGCGGTTGTCGCGCGGCGCGTAGGACGCATTGAACTTGAATCCGCCGAACGAAGGGCTGTCGTAGCGTACGGATGTGGTACGCACACCGGTGCGGGTGTTGATGCCCAAACCCATCGCGTTGGTTTTGTACAACCACGGGTCGATGGTATCCATCTCGTTGAGCATATTGTTCATATTGCCGACGCGGACCTTACCGAACTTGCCTTCCAAGCCGATGAAGGAATCGCGGTTGCCGAAACGCTGGCTGTTGGATTCGCCCAAAATGGAAGTACGCTGTTCCACCTGCCAGATGGCTTTGAGGTCGTCTGAGAGTTTTTCGCTGCCTTTGAAGCCGATGCGCGAGGTATTGTCATTGATACGGGTCGCGGTCGCGCTTTTTTCCGTACCTTCGCTACCTTTGATTTTCACCTGTCCGGAGGTGATGGTGCTTTTAACTTGTCCGTACAGGACAACTTCGGCGGATGCTGCAAAAGGTAGGGCTGCTGCGGTTAAAGTAATCAATATTTTCTTCATGAGTCCTCCTCGAATTTTAAAATTGAGTAAAAATACCAAACTCAATCATAATGATTTATGGATTATTAAACAACTCTTTTTATCTTGAGAAAAATTATTATTTATTTCAAATATAATTTGCATTTCAACAACACGATATCGTAGGAATCTTTAATATTCATCCTTTCTGCAATTTTGTTGGCACAATCCCTATTTTTCCCTTGCCTCAAGATTGAAAATAAGGCAAGTGCAACTTTTTTCAGACGACCTTTTCGGGTCGTCTGAATATTTTTTTGTTTATGAAGAAAACCATAGCGGAAAGCAATGAAAAAACGAAGAAATTTTCCCATCTAAACTATTGCGCCGACAGGGATTTTGCCGTTTAATGCGAACCTGCTGAATCAAGGGCCCGAGGCATATGCCGGCCGCCCCCACAGTTAACCTTTTGTATGCGGACAGTTTGCGCTTGACTGACTGCCGCCGCTGCAACAATCCCCCCTTCCACAAAAGGACTGTACCCATGAAAAAAACTTCAATGGCGGCGGCACTCATCGGCCTCGTCTTGACTGCATGTAGCGGCGGCCAACAAACCGCCGCAGAATCTTCCGCACCTTCTTCCCATACCGCCTCCGACAAGCTCAATATCTACAACTGGTCGGACTACGTCGATCCCGCCACGCTTGAAGCGTTCGAAAAAAATACGCATATCAACGTCCGCTACGACTACTACGACAGCAACGAAGCCCTCGAAGCCAAGCTCTTGACCGGTAAATCTGGTTACGACCTCGTTGCCCCGTCCATTGCCAACGTCGGACGCCAAATCAAAGCCGGCGCGTATCAAAAAATCGACAAAAGCCAAATCCCGAACTACGCCAATATCGATGCCGACCTGCTTGCCATGATGGCAAAAGTCGATCCCGGCAACCAATACGCCGTCCCTTATTTTTGGGGCATCAACACGCTCGCCATCAACAAAAAACTGGTTCAAAAAGCCCTAGGGACGGAGCAGCTGCCCGAAAACGAATGGGATTTGGTGTTCAATCCCGAATACACCAAAAAGCTGAAATCCTGCGGCATCAGCTATTTTGACAGCGCCATCGAACAAATCCCGCTCGCGCTGCATTATTTAGGCAAAGACCCGAATACCGAAAACCCGGACGATATCAAAGCCGCCGTCAACATGATGAAAAAAGTGCGTCCCGACATCAAACGCTTCACTTCGTCAGGCTATATTGACGATATGGCGGCGGGCAACCTTTGCGTTTCAGTCGGTTACGGCGGCGATTTGAACATCGCCAAAACACGCGCGCAAGAAGCGAAGAACGGCGTCGAAATCGAAGTGTTAGCACCCAAAAGCGGCGTCGGCATCTGGGTGGATTCCCTGATGATTCCGCGCGATGCCCAAAACACCGCCAATGCGCATAAATACATCAACCACACGCTCGATCCCGAAGTCGCGGCGCAAAACGGCAATTTCGTTACCTACGCCCCCGCCAGCCGCCCTGCCCGCGCATTGATGGACGCAAAATATACCGGCGATGCGTCTATCTTCCCGACCAAGGAATTGATGGATAAAAGTTTCATCGTATCGCCCAAATCAACAGATGCAAGCCGCCTGAGCGTCCGCCTGTGGCAATCGTTGAAAGCAGGCAAATAGCCGTTTGATGCGTTGGAAATATAAGGTCGTCTGAAAATCAAATTTGGTTTTCAGACGACCTTTTTTACTGCTATAGAACAAATTTAAAGTGTAGAAAATCGTCGCGTTGTTTACACAACAGGTTGAGA
>NZ_AJMT01000174.1:0-24113 GCF_000260655.1 Neisseria sicca VK64 | reverse complement strand
GTTGCCGCCTTGTCTCATTTTTATTTTAATCCACTATATGTTTGGGCTATGGTTCTGCGGTTGTTGTAGGACTTTCCATCATTCGGTAACAAAACGCTTAAACAGCCTTTTTTCTTGGAAAGATGATACAAGTAATTAAAAATATCAAAGTTCCCCCCACAAAATCAATAAAATGGTGTTGATAGACAAACAAGACTGAAATGGCGAGTAAAAATCCCCATATACCAAAAAATGATTTTAAGAATTTAGATTTGACTTCTCTGCAATAAACCTCAGCCGAAAGAAAAGCAAAACTCACATGCAATGACGGACATTGGTTAAAACTACTGTCTATTTTGCCCAATATATAAAAGAAAGATTTTAAAATTTGGTTATCGACTTCGGGTTTGGGAAAATAAAATTTCATTGGAAATATGACAAATAAAGCAGTAGGAACCGCAATTAAAAAGGCTGCCCTCTTTATCAGCAATTTCAAATTGCTTTCGTTCTTTTCCAAAAATATAGTGACTAAGAAGAAAACCTGAGACGTCATATAAGGCAACATAAATATGGGCAAAAAAGGAATATTCCTTTCCCAGTCCATAAAATATGAAGGCACATTATCGACTGTATAGGTATAAAACTCAGCCCCTTTGTACAAAATGACAAAAAATATCGATATAAAAATTGTATATTTAATCTTTAATTTTGACAGCTTATCCACGTGCAAATTTTCTCCAATCACAATTCCAACATAATCAAAATATCAGAATTTCATCACGATATCATATATGGTAATGATATGGAATATCTGACACTATTTGCACATAAGCATTAAATCGTAAGAAGAAATGTAGGGACTAAACAAAATGGAACATCTGATTAATTTTAGGGACGGTATCATTACTTATGAAAATTTATTTTGGTTATTTAAAAACGCCCCTCATGAAGCAATTGATCAACTTCAATTTGAAGAAGATCTATTACAAGTATCTTTCTTTGATGAGAAATACATTTTAGATGTTGGATGGTATCCGAATCCTAGAAAAAACGAGGTATTTAAAGTCTACGTCATTAAAAATTACGATTGGGAAAATCCACTATTTATCCGCTCTCATAAAAATATAAATCATTTGATTCCTATTATCGAACAAGGGATTAACTGTATATATAAGGAATACCTCCATCGGTGAGCCTAGTTTGGGTCATACCCAACCATCACATCCAAGCCTTCACAACAAAAAGGTCGTCTGAAAACCAAACTCCGGTTTTCAGACGACCTCAATCATTCCAAAATTTCAACCAACCTTATTTCAACGCTTCCAGCAGCTTCCCGTGTATCCCGCCGAAACCGCCGTTGCTCATCACCAAAATATGGTCGCCTGCTTCGGCATTTTTCACGATTTCGGCGACGAAGGCATCGAAGTCTTTGCCGACGTGCAGCTTGCCGCCCAAAGGTGCGAGGGCTTCGGCGACGTTCCAGTCCACACCGCCGGCGTAGCAGAACACTTGGTCGGCACCTTTTAGGCTTTCGGGCAGGGCGGCTTTCATGGTGCCGAGTTTCATGGTGTTGGAACGCGGCTCAAGGACGGCGAGGATGCGTGCGTTTCCGACGCGCTGGCGCAGGCCTTCGATGGTGGTTTCGATGGCGGTCGGGTGGTGGGCGAAGTCGTCGTAAACGGTGATGCCGTTTACCGTTCCTTTGATTTCCATGCGGCGTTTGACGTTTTTAAACGCGCTCAAGGCTTCGCAGGCCGTCTGAATATCGACTCCGGCATGGCGCGCGGCAGCGATGACGGCGAGCGCGTTCATGCGGTTGTGTCCGCCCATCAAATCCCATGCGACGTGTCCGGCTTTTTTGCCGTCAAGCAACACGTCGAACGAGCCGTCGGCATTGACTTCGCCGACCTGCCAGCCGTGTTCGGTGCCGAATTTTTCCACCGGCGTCCAGCAGCCTTTGTCCAAAGTGTCTTGCAGGCTTTGCTGCTGCCCGTTGCAGACGATTAAGCCTTCGGACGGCACGGTGCGCACGAGGTGATGGAACTGGGTCTGTATCGCGCCCAAGTCGGCGAAGATGTCGGCGTGGTCGAATTCCAGATTGTTCAACACGGCGGTACGCGGACGGTAATGCACGAATTTGGAGCGTTTGTCGAAAAAGGCGGTGTCGTATTCGTCGGCTTCGATGACGAAAAACGGCGATTTGCTGTTCGGGTCTTGGCGCGGCGTTTGCGGCAGACGGGCGGAAACGCTGAAGTTTTCCGGTACGCCGCCGATGAGGAAGCCCGGCGCGAGTCCGGCATATTCCAAGACCCATGCGAGCATGGACGCGGTGGTCGTTTTGCCGTGCGTCCCCGCCACGCCGAGTACCCAATGATGATGCAACACGTTTTCCGACAGCCATTGCGGGCCGGAAATATAAGGCAGACCGCGGTTCAAAATCGCTTCAACCACATCCATCCCGCGCTTGGCGACATTACCGATCACGTAAACGTCGGCTTTAAATTCGTCCAACTGCGCGGCATCGAAGCCTTCGTGTATGTCTATGCCCAAGGCTTCGAGCTGGGTGCTCATCGGCGGATACATCTTCGCGTCGCAACCGCTGACTTTAAACCCCGCTTCTTTGGCAATGGCGGCCACCCCGCCCATAAACGTGCCGCCGATACCGATAATGTGGATGTGTTTCATGATAAGACCGTCTTTTGAATGAAATAATGGGAAAGCCGCCATTATAGCGGAGTTTGGATGCAGGGGTCGTCTGAAAAGCGAAGCTGTGGCAAGATGGACAATATAGAGGATTTGAACTGAACAGGAGAAAGCCCATGCCCAAGCTGACACCCAAAATGTTCGCTTTTCTGCAAGCACCTCAAGCCGAATCCGTTTTGCTGCGGCTCTACACCCAAGCCTTAAAGCAAAACAGGCAGATGTTTTTTCATTTTCTGCCCAAGATTTTCAAGCTGTTGGGCAAAGGACTGGATTGGACGGGGGAAAACGAAAGTTTTTACGAAGACAAATACATCCCCATCGCACCGCAACAAGGCAAGTTTTTGTATATGCAGGCTTTGGCATCGGGAGCAAAAAACATTGTCGAATTCGGGACTTCCTACGGCATTTCGACGCTGTATCTTGCCGCAGCCGCCAAGCGCAACGGCGGGCGCGTCATCACTTGCGAATATCTGCCGCACAAAGCCGCAGCAGCGAGAAAACATTTTCAAGAAGCCGGTTTGGCAGACTATATCGAGCTTCGAGAAGGCGATGCGCTGGAAACCTTAAAAAGCTTAGACATCTGCCCCGATTTCGTCTTACTCGACGGCTGGCCGGATTTGGTATTCCCCGTATTCAAGCTGCTTGAACCTAATCTTGCCGACCGCGCGGTCATCGCCGTGGATGATGTGGAAGGCTTCTCACCTGCCATGCAGGATTATCTCGATTACGTCCGCCATCCTGAAAACGGTTATATTTCAAGCACATTAAAACCTTATAAAGCGCTGGAATATACGATCAAGACAGGTAAACCGAAAAGGTCGTCTGAAAACTCGGTTTAGGCAAAATAGAATTGCCTGACCGGTTTTCAGACGACCTTTTATTGCTATCTTTGCAACCATCACTGCTCGGGCATCATCTCACCTTCACCGCCCATACTGTTTGCCGCATTAACCCGTTCCTGCGCGGCTTTCACTTGATTCTCCAAACCTTTAATCCGTTCTTGATAGCGGGCGTAGTTTCGCTCATTGCCATAACGGACTTGTTTGCCCTCTTCCAGATTTTTCTGTGCCTGAGCCAATTCGTTTTGCGCCGAAGATGAACCGGACATTGCGCCGGCCGGTGGAGACGGCATTTGTTCGGAAGGAACGTTTCCTGAAGCAGCGTTTGCTGATGCCGAGTGTGCGGACGGTGCGGCGGAGGTATAGACCGAAGGTCTGCCGATATTGCCCGGTTTGCAGTTTTTGCCGCCGGTCTGCGTATAGGTTTTACGCCCCGATTTATCGATACATTCAAATACGGGCGATGCCGTCGTAGTGGCGGAAAATGCGAGCAGTAATGTGCTTAAAATCAATTTATTCATTCTTATACCTTTCATCAAATCATTAAAACCATATCCACCACACCACCAAAGCAATGATCATCACTAAATTGGCAATAATAATCGGCTTCCATTGCCGAGGTGCGTGGCGCAATTCTGCGCCCGAACGTGTGCGGCGGATGTAGAAAAACGGACTGAGCAGCATGGATGCGGCGCACAACAGAATAATCACGGCGTAATAGATTTTTTCGGTTTCCATTTCCTCCGCCCCCGTTTCAGACGACCTATACAAAATATGCTACAATCGCCGGCGATTATAACACCCTGTTTATCTATATTTATAAAGGTTTTACCAATAATGATTTCTACCAACGGCATTACCATGCAGTTCGGCGCGAAGCCGCTGTTTGAAAACGTATCCGTCAAGTTCGGCGAAGGCAACCGCTACGGCTTGATCGGCGCGAACGGTTCGGGCAAATCCACCTTCATGAAAATCCTCGGCGGCGATTTGGAACAGACTGCGGGTGAAGTGGCGATTGAAAACGGCGTACGCTTGGGTAAGCTGCGCCAAGACCAGTTTGCCTACGAAGACATGCGCGTGCTGGACGTGGTGATGATGGGGCACACCGAAATGTGGGCGGCGATGACCGAACGTGATGCGATTTACGCCAACCCCGAAGCCACCGAAGACGACTACATGAAAGCCGCCGAACTGGAAGCCAAGTTCGCCGAGTACGACGGCTATACCGCCGAAGCGCGCGCCGCCGAGCTGTTGAGCGGCGTGGGCATTTCCGAAGATTTGCACAATGCGACCATGGCGGAAGTCGCCCCGGGCTTCAAGCTGCGCGTATTGCTGGCGCAAGCCCTGTTCTCCAAACCTGATGTTCTCTTGCTTGACGAGCCGACCAACAACTTGGACATCAACACTATCCGCTGGCTGGAAGGCGTGTTGAACCAATACGACTCCACCATGATTATCATCTCGCACGACCGTCACTTTTTAAACGAAGTCTGCACCCACATGGCGGATTTGGACTACAACACCATCACCATCTACCCGGGCAACTACGACGACTACATGCTCGCCTCTGCCCAATCGCGCGAACGCGCCCTGAAAGACAACGCCAAGGCAAAGGAGAAACTGCAAGAGCTGCAAGAGTTCGTCGCCCGCTTCTCCGCCAACAAATCCAAAGCCCGCCAAGCAACCAGCCGTCTGAAACAGGCAGACAAAATCAAAGCCGAGATGGTCGAAGTCAAGCCTTCCACCCGCCAAAACCCGTATATCCGCTTTGAAGCCGATGAAAAAGCCAAGCTGCACCGTCAGGCGGTGGAAGTCGAAAATCTGGCCAAACGCTTTGAAACCCAGTTGTTCAAAAACCTGAGCTTCATCCTCGAAGCCGGCCAGCGCCTCGCCATCATCGGCCCCAACGGCGCGGGTAAATCCACCCTGCTGAAACTCCTTGCCGGCGCGTTCAACCCCGAATATTCAGACGGCCTCACCCCCGATGCAGGCACCATCAAATGGGCGGAAAAAGCCAACGTCGGCTATTATCCGCAAGACCATGAAAACGACTTCGATGTCGATATGAACCTGAGCGAATGGATGCGCCAATGGGGGCAGGAAGGCGACGACGAACAAGTCATCCGCGGCACTTTGGGACGTTTGCTCTTCGGCAGCAACGACGTGGTGAAAAAAGTGCAGGTCCTCTCCGGCGGCGAAAAAGGCCGTATGCTCTACGGCAAACTCCTGCTGCTGAAACCCAATGTGCTGATTATGGACGAACCGACCAACCACATGGACATGGAAAGCATCGAATCGCTGAACATGGCGCTGGAGAAATACAACGGCACGCTGATTTTCGTATCGCACGACCGCCAGTTCGTCTCTTCACTCGCCACCCAAATTATCGAGCTGGACGGCAAGGGCGGCTATGAACACTATCTGGGCGATTACGAAAGCTATCTGGAGAAAAAAGGGATTGTGTAAAAAAACATGAACGCCAATCTGCGAAAACCGCTGCAAAACCCGCTTACGCTCATCGTATTGCTCGCATTGAGCTAGTATCTTACGCAAGACGGTAAGGTACACTTGGTTGATGCCGAACAGCTTATCGGAAAGGTCGTTCAGTCGCCTGGCTATTTAACGAGTTCGGCGTAGCAGGCGCGGGGGGGGCTTTCTAGGCGTTGTATAGATTGTCTGCCTGTTTTTAACCATTCGTTCATATCGGGCGTGGCAGCAAGATAAGTAGCAGTAAACAAAAAGCTCAGGCAGTCTGAAAAATGTCTTTCAGACTGCCTGAGCTTTTTAGTCAATAAAGGAAGACAACAAATAAAAAACAAACAGCATAACTATATGGCAAGTTATCTTACTAATGCTATAGTTTATAGATAATTCAATATAGTTTAATTACCCTTACTCCTCAAAAATAATTAACTAAATTGTCTATATTCAAAATACATTTAATATGACATATAAAATTTAATTACACCCATCCGAAAACAGCTTGAATTACCGTGATTTAACCGATTTTGAAGTTATTTTACTAAGTTAAATATACATGGTCTAAACCCTCTATGCCACATTAATTCAAACAACAGCAAAAATGAATTAACCCTTTAAAATAGAAGGGAATTAGCTTCCCTATCCATAAAAAAATATTCCTTAGTCACGGTATTCATTACTTAACTTTTTTCTTCCAAACCGTCCTAATTTCGCCTAATCCCATGATTTAAGTCAGGGAAATAAAATGACTATGCTTGACACTCCACAGGAATGGTTTAACATACAATTTCTTTTTTAACCAAGATTCAAAAAGAGAGACTCATGAAAAAATCAGCTTTATTGGCAACTTTGTTGGCCGCTCTGACCTTGTCCGCATGTGGTGGTGGTTCTTCTGCTGTTTGTGATGAATATGAAAAAGCTTTTGCTGACGCTACTAAAAACGTCGATGCAGCTACAAAAGATATGATGCAAAAATCATTCGAACAAACCAAAGAAGCTTTGAAAAACTTGCCTGCTGACCAACGTGATGCTACTTGTAAAACATCGTTGGATGCGTTGAAAGGCAACGCTCCGGCTGCATCTCCTGAAGATAAAGCAGAAGAAGCTAAAGAAGCAGCAGAAGACGCTAAAGAAGCAGCTGCCGATGCTAAAGAAGAAGCAAAAGATGCTGCTGAAGCAGCTAAAGAAGAAGCCAAATAATACAATGCATTTGGTAAAAAACGGATTCTGGTTATTCAGAGTCCGTTTTTTATTACTTATTATTTATACATTAAATAATTCAACTATTATAAGAAATATATACAAACTAACTTTAGATATAGTTCATAAAGTAATAAATATCTATTTTTACCTACAAGCCGTCCCCATAAGGCAAGCGGGATTCTTAAAATACAGAGTAAAGGTCGTCTGAAAATAGCTTTCAGACGACCTTTACTTTCAATTTACAGAAAAGAAAAACCATGCAAGCTACTGACCAAGAAACAGATTACTCCACGCTTTGAAATTCAAAGTGAAATTGCGTTCGCTGCCATATTCATCCGCTGTCTTAAACCCGTTTTGCCGCATTAAAGCGCGTAATTCGGCGCGGCTCGGTTTATCGGGGTCGCCTGCCGTTTCGGAAACCGACAGCAGCCCGTCGGGACGAAGCAGCCTGCGGAACTCTGCCAAATATTCGGCTTGGTTGGCGACTTCGCCCAACACGGTAATCAGCACAATGCGGTCAAACGATTGATCGGGAAAATCAAAATGCGTGCCGTCGCACAGATAATAATCGACGTTTTCGATATGCCGACGACGCAAACGTTTTTCGGTATAAGCCAACATTTCCGGCTGTATATCCGCTACCACCAATCGTCCTTGCGGAACTGACTGCGCCAGTGTCGGGCTGAAATAACCCGCCCCGCAGCCCACTTCTAAAATGCTGTGGTGCGGCGCAAGGTGCAGCCGTTGCACGATTTGTTGCGGCGAAAGTGCCCAGTTGCGCAAAGGAATCAGCAGAGTGAATGCAAGTTGATGCGGGAAGATTTTGCCTTTTTGCGTGAGTCCCTGCCAAATGCTTTTGAGCGTTTTAAACATAAGGATTCCTTTGGGTAATGTTGTTTTGCATTGTGCCTGCACAATATACAGTATAAAAATAGTGCGCGTTTTTTCCAATCATCACAAAAAGCAGCCTGCACTTCGATTTTTGAACATGCAGGCTGCTTTTTATAGAAAGAGGTCGTCTGAAAATAGATTTCAGACGACCTTTGATATTCAGTCCCATTGGGTACATGACCCAAGCTCCGTTTGCTTGCCATTAAATGAACACATCGCCTTACGCCAAAAAACCATCACAATTGCCGCCGCAATGATGATGATTCCGTATGGAATCATACCGTCTCCGTTTTCATATGCCGCCCGTCCGCCCGGAAAGCCTGTACGCGCGGTATTGGCAACCGTGTGGCACGCAATCAATACAAATACCGAACCGCCGCTGCCGTTATACAGCCATACATAGATAATCCTCACGGCAACCGTCCCTGCCAGCCCCCATGCGATCAGTTCGGCAGACTGCCCCACGGCAATCATGGACGGCAAATGCCACAATGCCCACGGCACCCCGATAATCAGTGCCGTAACGAGCGGGGTAAAACGCCGTTGCAGACTTTCCGTAGCGTAGGCGGCATAGCCCAATTCCTCGGCAACTGCCGCGATAAAGAACATGACGAACGCACCGGCAAGCGGCGCAAACGATACGGATAAGGCGGGTATGATTTGTCCTGTTTGGCGTATCGCGACATAAGTCAGCAGATAAAGCAGGGGAAAAATCAGTATTGCCGTCCAAAAATAGGCAAAATGCTTTATCCGCCCGTAATCAAACACACGCCCAAACAGGCTGCGCACCGCCGCCATTCCGCCCTCGCGGTAACGCAACAACGCGGCGGCAACCGTCGGGGTGAGTGCCGCGCCGATGTCGGTCAGCGGTAGATTATCAGGCAGAGGACTGTGTTTAAGAAACAAAGACAGCAGCCAAAACGGCGCGCTCAAAGCGTACACCAGCAGAAAGTATTGCCACGGATGCGAATAACCGGCTGTCGGTTTTTCTGAAGGGAGGCTCTGCATGTTATTCCTGTTCGTTCAGTCAATAAGTTAGCAGGGGATCAGGTACGGCCTGCTGCATGATGTACAGTATAAAAATATTGCGCGTTTTTTCCAATCATCGTGAAAAGCAGCCTGCACTTCGATTTTTGAAAGTGCAGGCTGCTTTCGATAGAAAGGCCGTCTGAAAATTATTTCTCAGGCAGCTTTGAGATTACGGGTAATATGGGGATTTCGTTGGATCATGACCCAAGCTGCGTTTGCTGCCGACTGGATTACGGCATGGTTTGGAATCATTCGGTAACGACAAAACCGCGTGCGTGCGTACCGCACACACCCTACACCTTAATCTTAAGGTTTGCATCGCCCGCAGGTAGGGTGTGTGGCGTAGCCACGCACTCGGTTGGCTTATTCATGCTGCAAAATATTCACCAATCGCCCAAACGGATCGCGCACAAAAAAGCGGCGCACGCCCCAAGGTTCAGTAGTCGGCCCATATTCAGGCGTGAAACCAGCATGCTGCATCCGCTCTAATAATTCGTCCAGATTATCCACCTCAATAGACAAATCAGGCACAGGCATGCCAGAACCGCCTTCACTGGCAAAACTGACCTGCACAGACATAGTCGTATCCTGTCCGTAGGTCTGTATCCACCCATGATCCATCAGCAATTCCAGTCCAAGCAAGTCATGGTAGAAAGCCTTTGCTGCGGCGGGTTGGGTTGCGTTTATATTGGCCACAATGCGTTTAACGCCCATGCTCAATCCTTATTTTAAAGCGGCTGAATAATCAGACAGCAATATTCAATATGAGTTTTAGGCTACCTGAAACCCACTTTCAGGCAGCCTGCACTTTTCTAATTACAGCTTCTCTCTAACCCAGCCTTCTGCCGAATCCAGCATCGTGCCGACTTGGGAAGCATCCGTCCCCCCAGCCTGTGCCAAATCCGGTCGGCCGCCGCCTTTGCCGCCGACTTGTTCGGCTGCAAATTTGACCAAATCGCCGGCTTTCACCTTTCCTGTCAGGGCTTTGGATACGCCGGCGCACAGGGAGACTTTGCCGTCGTTCACTGCTGCCAAAAGAATCACGGCGTTGTCGGATTTGCCGGTTAAATCGGTAACGATTTCGCGCAGGGCGGCTGCGTCGGCTTCGATTTGGGCGGCGACGAGTTTGGCTGCGCCCAAGTCTTTGGCGTTGTCCAAGAGTTTTGCGCCTGCGTGGACGGCGAGTTCGGCTTTGGCTTTCGCCAACTCTTTTTCCAAGGCTTTGGCGTTGGCGGCGTTGGCTTGGATTTTGGCGAGTACGTCTTTTTCGGTTTGGGCTTTGACTTCGGCGATGATGTTTTTCATCAGGCTTTCTTGGTTTTGCGCCCATGCCAGCGCGGCAAGGCCGGTGATGGCTTCTACACGGCGGATGCCTGCGGCGATGCCGCCTTCGCTGATGATTTTGAAGAAGCCGATGTCGCCGGTGCGGGCGACGTGGGTGCCGCCGCACAGTTCGGTGGAGTAGTCGCCCATGGTGATGACGCGGACGAAGTCGCCGTATTTTTCGCCGAAGAGCATCATGGCACCGGATTTTTGCGCGTCTTCAATGGACATGGTTTCTACTTTGACGGGCACGTTGGCGATAATCGCGGCGTTGACGCGGCGTTCGACTTCGGCGATTTCTTCCGCACTGATGCCTTGCGGGTGGGAGATGTCGAATCGGGTCAGCTCGGCGTTTTGCAGGCTGCCTTTTTGTTCGACGTGTGTGCCCAAAACATCGCGCAGGGCTTTGTGCATCAGGTGGGTAACGCTGTGGTTGCGCATGATGCTGTCGCGGATGTCATTGTCGATTTCGGCAGATACGGCATCGCCCACTTTCAGACGACCTGATACGACTGCGCCGAATTGTCCGTGTACGGCGGCTTTGATTTTCTGCGTGTCTTCGACGCGGAAGCGGTTTTCGCCTGCGAAGATAAAGCCTATGTCGCCGACTTGGCCGCCGCTTTCGGCGTAGAACGGGGTTTGTTCCAAAACGACTACGCCTGCTTCGCCTGCTTGGAGTTCGTCCACGGCTTCGCTGCCTTTGTATAAGGCGATGATTTTGGTTTCTTGGCTGCGTTTTTCGTAGCCTGTGAACTCGGTGTCCGCGCCTGTGTAGTCCAGTTGCGCATTGGCTTTGAAGTTTTGCGCGGCGCGGGCGCGGGCGCGCTGGGCTTCCATTTCGCGGTTAAAGCCTTCTTCGTCCAAGTCGATATTGCGTTCACGGCAGATGTCGGCGGTCAAATCGTATGGGAAGCCGTAAGTATCGTAGAGTTTGAAGATGATTTCGCCGTCCAGTTTGTTGCTGCCTTTAGTCAAGGCGTTTTCCAGCAAAGCCATGCCGGTTTCCAAAGTTTGAGCGAAGCGGCTTTCTTCGTTTTTCAGGGCTTCTTCGATTTGGGCTTGTTTTTCTTTCAACTCAGGATATGCGTCACCCATCGCTTTGACCAAATCAGGCACGAGTTTGTAGAAAAACGCCTGTTTCTGACCGAGTTTGTAACCGTGGCGAACGGCGCGGCGGATGATGCGGCGCAGTACATAGCCACGACCTTCGTTGGACGGCATCACGCCGTCGGCAATCAGGAAGGAGCAGGAGCGGATGTGGTCGGCAATCACTTTCAGGCTCGGCTCGTCCATGCTGAACGGCGCGCCGGTTTCGCGGGCAACGGCTTTGAGCAGGTCTTGGAACAGGTCGATTTCGTAGTTGCTGTGGACGTGCTGCATTACTGCCGCCATGCGCTCCAAGCCCATGCCGGTATCGACGGACGGCTTGGGCAGCGGGTTCATGTTGCCTTGCTCGTCGCGGTTGAACTGCATGAACACGCAGTTCCAAATTTCAATCCAGCGGTCGCCGTCTTCTTCAGGGCTGCCGGGAATGCCGCCCCAAATTTCTTCGCCGTGGTCGTAGAAAATTTCGGAACACGGACCGCATGGGCCGGTGTCGCCCATCTGCCAGAAGTTGTCAGACGCGTATTTCGCGCCTTTGTTGTCGCCGATGCGGACGATGCGCTCGGCAGGCATACCGATTTCGTTCAGCCAGATGTTGTAGGCTTCGTCGTCTTCGGCATATACGGTCGCCAGGAGTTTGTCTTTGGGGATGTTCAGCCATTCGGGGGAAGTGAGGAATTCCCAAGCGAAGTGGATCGCGTCGCGTTTGAAGTAGTCGCCGAAGGAAAAGTTGCCCATCATTTCAAAGAAGGTGTGGTGGCGGGCGGTGTAGCCGACGTTTTCCAAATCGTTGTGTTTGCCGCCGGCGCGTACGCATTTTTGCGCGGTGGTGGCGCGGTTGTATGGGCGTTTGTCGAAGCCGAGGAAAACGTCTTTAAACTGGTTCATGCCGGCGTTGGTAAACAGCAGCGTCGGGTCGTCGTGCGGCACGAGCGAGGAAGAGCGGACGATGGTGTGGCCTTTGGATTCGAAGAATTTTAGGAATTTTTGGCGTAGTTCGGAGGTTTTCATGATATTTCGATGTCTCTACTAAAAAGGTTTCAGACGACCTTCCCGGCCGTATGTAATTGTGAAAAGAAAATGGGTGCTATATTACCGCAAAACCTTGTTTCTAGCTATTGAATCAGGGACTTTCAGACGACCTTCCGACTATCGCCCCAATGGAAATTGCTATCAGATAGTGCGTGCCTGATTTATAATCTCTTACTTTCCCTTCCACCCGATATGCAAGGAATGATAATGACCAAACATCTGCCACTCATCGCCCTGACCGCCGTCATGCTCGCCGCCTGCGGAGGTTCGGATAAAAACACCTCCGACAAAGCGGGTCAGGCGGGAAACCAAAATGTATTGAGGATTTACAACTGGTCGGAATACGTCGATCCCGAAACCGTCGCCGATTTTGAAAAGAAAAACGGTATCAAGGTAACTTACGACGTGTACGACAGCGATGAGACGCTGGAAAGTAAAGTATTGACCGGAAAATCGGGCTACGACATCGTTGGCCCGTCCAATACCTTCGTCGGCAGGCAGATTAAGGCTGGGGCTTATCAAAAAATCGACAAGTCCCTGATTCCCAACTATAAAAACCTCAATCCCGAACTGATGAAACTGATGGAAGGCGTCGATCCGAGCCACGAATACGCCGTTCCGTTTTATTGGGGAACCAACACCTTCGCCATCAATACCGAGCGCGTGAAAAAAGCCTTGGGCACGGACAAACTGCCGGACAACCAATGGGATCTGGTGTTCAACCCCGAATACACATCCAAGCTCAAACAATGCGGCATCAGCTACTTGGACAGCGCGGCGGAAATTTATCCTATGGTGTTGAACTACATGGGTAAAAACCCCAACAGCAACGATACCGAAGACATCAAGGCGGCAACCGAGCTGCTCAAGAAAAACCGTCCCAACATCAAACGCTTTACCTCGTCCGGTTTCATCGACGACTTGGCGCGCGGCGACACTTGCGTCACCATCGGCTTCGGCGGCGACTTGAACATCGCCAGACGGCGTGCCGAAGAAGCGGGCGGCAAAGAAAAAATCCGCGTCATGATGCCCAAAGAAGGCGTGGGGATTTGGGTGGACTCCTTCGTTATCCCGAAAGATGCGAAAAACGTCGCCAACGCCCACAAATACATCAACGACTTCCTCGACCCCGAAGTCGCCGCGAAAAACGGCAATTTCGTCACCTACGCCCCTTCCAGCAAACCCGCACGCGAATTGATGGAAGCCGAGTTCAGGGACGACCGCACCATTTTCCCGAGCGACGAAGATTTGAAAAACAGCTTCATCATGGTCCCTATCCAGCCCACCATTTTGAAATTCATGGTCCGCCAATGGCAGGGCGTGAAAGCCGGAAAATAACTTGATACGGATGGATTAAAGGTCGTCTGAAAACTTGAAATACGGGTTTTCAGACGACCTTTTTGTATAAACATCAAACAGGTTTCTTGCAGCTGTCTTTTACCCTTCTCATCCCCATCCACCATACTTGCAGTCATCAAAGTCCAGATATGATATAGTCCCTCCACTTTCACTCGTATTTTGAAACGGAGTAAAACCATGACTCAATCCATCCATATCCACAGTATGACCGGCTTTGCCAATGCCGCAGGAGAATGCGGCGGCAAGCGCGTGAACTTGGAAATCCGCGCGGTGAACCACCGTTATCTGGATGTCCAATTCCGTATGCCTGAAGAATTGCGTTATCTGGAAGGCGCGTTGCGCGAGAAAATTGCGGCTTCGGCCACACGCGGCAAACTGGAATGCCGTATTCAGTTGCAGGACGCGGCAGTCGGCGGGCAGAGTTTGGAAACCAATGAAGAATTGGTAAAACAGTTGGCCGATTTGAACAAAACTTGGCGCAAGGAACACGGTTTCGGCAAGCTGACAGTCGCTGAAGTGTTGCGCTTTCCTGGGGTATTGGCAGGTCAAAGCGAAGACCCCGAAGCTTTGGCGAAAACCGTGCAAGAGCTGTTGGACGAAGCGTTGAAAGAGTTTGCCGCCGCCCGCAAACGCGAAGGCAAAAAACTCGGCGAACATCTGTTGCAACGTTTGTCCAGCATGGAAGAAATCGTGGATGCCTTGAGCGAGCTGTTCCCGAGCCTGCTTCAGGCGCATATGGACAAGGTGAACGCGCGTTTGGCGGAAGCAGTCGGCAATATCGACAACGACCGTTTGCAACAGGAATTTGCGCTGTTTATCCAAAAATCCGATGTTGACGAAGAATTCAGCCGCCTGCGCACGCACATCGCCGAAGTCCGCCGCATCGTTACGGAAAACAAAGGCAGCGCGGGCAAACGCTTGGACTTCCTGATGCAGGAATTGAACCGCGAAGCGAACACGTTGGGCAGCAAAGCGATCGCGGCGGAATGCACGCAGGCTTCGGTCGAACTGAAAGTTTTGATCGAGCAAATGCGCGAGCAGGTTCAAAACATCGAATAAGCCTTCAAAAATAAAACAAAGGTCGTCTGAAAAGCCATTTTCTGCTTTTCAGACGACCTTTTTCTTAATGGATGCTTAGTTTTGTCCGGGTTTGATGACTTTGACGCCCTGTTCTGTACCCAAAATCAACACATCCGCGGCGTTGCGGGCGAAGATGCCGTTTTCGAGAACGCCGGTGATGCGGTTAATTTCGTCTTCCATAGTCAGCGGACGGTCGATATGCAAGTCATAGACATCAATGATTTGGTTGCCGTGGAAGGTGGTGTAGTTCAGGCGTAATTCAGGCTGTCCGCCCATTGCCAAAAGTTTGCGTGACACCAGCGAACGCGCGCCGGGCAAAACTTCTACGGGCAGCGGGAATTTACCCAAACGCGAAACATATTTGCTCTCGTCGGCAATACAGATGAATTTGTCGGACGCGCTGGCGACAACTTTTTCGTTTAAATGCGCGCCGCCGCCGCCTTTAATCATTTGCAGCATATGGTTCACTTCGTCCGCACCGTCAACATAGACAGCCAGCCCCATCACATCATTCAGCGATACTTCGGGGATGTCGTATTTCGCCATCAGTTCGCTGGACTTTTTAGAAGTCGAAACCGCGCCTTTGATTTTTTTGCCGCTTTTGCCCAACGCTTCGATAAACATATTGACGGTCGAGCCGGAGCCGATACCGATGTATTCGTTTTCGGGTACGAATTCCACCGCTTTCTCGGCGGCAATGCGCTTCAATTCGTCTTGAGTAGCCATGAGTTCTCCTTAATGGGATGTCGGTTGATGGGCATATGTTAACATTTTCATGCCATTTGTGCTTGCCTGCTTACGCTTTTTCCAGCAACACCGCCGCCTGTGCCTCGATGGCTTCCATGCGCCCCAGATAGCCGAGTTTTTCGTTGGTTTTGCCTTTGATATTGACACAGGCCGTCTGAATGCCCAAATCGGCGGCAATGTTGGCGCACATGGCGGGAATGTGCGGCGCGAGTTTGGGCTTTTGTGCGATGATGGTCGTGTCCACGTTCACAACGCGCCAACCTAGAGCCTGCACGCTTTGATACGCTTCGCGCAGCAATACGCGGCTGTCGGCATCTTTGAACTCGGCAGCGGTATCGGGAAAATGGCTGCCGATGTCGCCCAGACCCGCCGCGCCAAGTAAAGCGTCAGTAATCGCGTGCAACAGCGCGTCGGCATCGGAATGACCGAGCAGGCCTTTTTCAAACGGGATCTTTACGCCGCCGAGAATCAAATCGCGGCCTTCGACGAGTTGGTGGACATCGTAGCCTTGTCCGATGCGGATATTCATGTTTTGTCCTTTTTTCAATGTCAGGTCGTCTGAAAAACGGGTTTCAGACGACCTGTAACAACAGCCTTACAATCAATTCATCCTGCGGCAGCGTCAGCTTCAAATTGCGCGTATCGCCCTGCACCAGCAGCGGCTGCACACCCAGCTTTTCCACTGCCGACGCTTCGTCTGTAATATCGCTCAAATCCTCTGCCGACAAAGCACGGTGCAATAAGGCCGTCTGAAAAAGCTGCGGGGTTTGCGCCTGCCATAATCCGGCGCGGGAAACGGTTTCGCCGATATGGTTTTTACCGTCAGCGCGTTTGAGCGTATCGGCAACGGGTATTGCCAAAATACCGCCCTGTTCTTGCCCGCCAGCTTCTTCAATCAGACGGGTCAACGCCTCAGGCGGCAGGCAGCAACGGGCGGCATCGTGAACGAGAATGTTGTCCTGCTCCGCCGCCAAGCCTTGCGCCAGCAATGCGGATACGCCGTTGCGCACCGTTTCGGCACGGCTTGCTCCGCCTACACGAAATACGTGTGTTTTACTGGAAGGGGTCGTCTGAAACGTTTGGTCTTCGGACGATACGATAACGGCAATCAAATCAATGACAGGATGGTTTTCAAAAATGTCTATCGTATGCTGCAACACGGTTTTGCCGTTGATTTCAACGTATTGCTTGGGCTTTCCCGCCCCAAAGCGCGCTCCGATACCGGCGGCCGGAATCAGGGCGATATTGCGGCGCGTCATGCTTCGGCTCCGGCTGTTTCGGCTTTGCGCCACAGACAGGCTTCGCCCAAACCGTCCAGATATTGTTCGTGTGCGGCGAGTTCCTCTGCGTTGGCTTTGATAACCTTCAAATGAGCCGGACGCTTGGTTTCGGCAATAATGACCGGTTTGACTTCCTCGTCTTCTTCTTTTTC
This sequence comes from Neisseria sicca VK64, assembly GCF_000260655.1. GTDB lineage: Bacteria > Pseudomonadota > Gammaproteobacteria > Burkholderiales > Neisseriaceae > Neisseria > Neisseria sicca_B. The sequence goes on along the minus strand of NZ_AJMT01000174.1, from coordinate 6,911 downwards.
GCCGCCCATTAAATCAAACTGCTGGCGCGTCATGGCGAGATAAACCTCACCCAAAAGCTCGCAGTCAATCAATGCGCCGTGCAGCACGCGCTTGCTGCGGTCGACAGAAAGGCGGTTGCACAAAGCATCCAAACTAGCTTTCTGCCCTGGGAACATTTCCCGCGCCATCGCCAGCGTGTCGGTTATGGTACAGCCAAGCTCCTCGATGGAAGGCAGTCCCATACGGCGGAATTCCATATTCAAGAAGCCGACGTCAAACTTGGCGTTGTGAATAATCAGCTCGGCATCGCGTATAAAATCGGCAATCTGCCGCCCTACTTCGGCAAACGGCGGCGCGTTTTTCTCTTCCAAAACCTCAATGGTCAAGCCGTGCACCTTCGCCGCTTCTTCAGGCATGTCGCGCTCGGGATGAACGTATAAATGAAGGTTGTTGCCGGTTATTTGGCGATTGATCATTTCCAGACCGGCAAACTCGACCAAGCGGTCACCGCCTTCGGCATAAAGGCCCGTGGTTTCGGTATCAAGGATAATCTGGCGTTTGCTCATAGGAATATTCTGTATAGCGTTCATTGATAAAATGCCTTGAATCATACGCAAGGCTGCTACAAATGTATAGTCGGTAAAGCTCAGGGCCTATGTATTTGAATACAATATTTCTTAGGACATGAATACTGCCCCGACAAGAGATTTTGCTGACAATTTTTCAGACGTATTGATCTTTACATTCCCGCTAAGGCTCATTTTCTCTAAATTCCGAGTAAATCACTCAAGATTTATCAATTTCAAAAAATTAATTTCCATAAAAATCATTATCTTATTACCTATTCTCATAATAATAACAATTATCATTTGCAAATTTTGAAATTATCCGTATAATGCATTCCATCGAAACGAAATCAACGCGCCACAGAACGAAAGGAGAAGAAAATGCCTGAAAATATTTTCCAGCAAGTCTCTCTCGACATTCTGAGACTGCACCAACATACCATCCGCTCTCTTTTGGCAACCCAGTGTTGCGATGATTGCGAAGTACATGATGCCGTATATGTTACGCTCGATGGTCGTTATTATGTTTGGCTTCCCTGCATGGGTAAATCGGAGCAGCCGCAAACCGGCATCCTCCTGATTGAAGATGAAGACAGTCATTCCCGTTTAAGCTGGGTCGCCAGCACTCGGGAGGTCAAACAAAAAGACAGTTTGTACAGCCGCGTCGTTTCCGTTTTACAACACAAAATGCAGAAGGCAAAAGAGAAGTTTATTCATGCGTCTGATGCCCGTTTGCTTGAACTGACACCGCAGCAGGGTCGTTTGACGACCAAAAGCAAAGATTTGTCGCTTTCACCCTATGATTTGATGAAGGCACTTTATCCGGCAACCCATCAACGTCAATTAGAAGAGTTCGCCCTGTAACAGTTTTGGTAGTGGTTTGTGTTCCTTTTGCGCCCCTTAAAATTAAAGGGGCGATTTTTTTTGCCTGCAACTCAACATGGCTTCCATCAAACCAATCAAAAAGGTCGTCTGAAATCGGATTCAAACTTCAAATCCGGTTTCAGACGACCTTTTGTCTATTGCCGTTTACTTGCCTGCTTCAGATGAAGACAGGTTTTCCGGCAACATGTCCTGCTCGTCAAAATCAGGCTCAGGCTCGTTTTGCAACACCTTGCCATTCAATTTCAATTCGTTGTTTTGCAGGGTCAGATGGGTTTTGATGTTGTTTTCTTCCAAAGTCAGGTATTGCTCCTGCGCCATACTTTTCACAGTGCTGTCCACCATCAGACGCAGCGTTTCATTGATGTCCTCAATTCCTGCGCGTCCGGCTTCTTCATCCTCGGCATTGACGCTAAACAGGCTGCGCGCTTGGTTGATTGCCATCTGCTCCAACAGTTTTTTCGGAACGCTCACATTGAAATCGGCATGGGTTTTTTTCAACATTTCGCTGAGGCTGTTCAAATCTTTTGCCACCAAGCCTTTAAAGGCTAGTTTACCGCTGACATCCACTTGACCTTGCGGCATGATGAATTTGAATGTCTTGACATTCAGCACCGGATCATTGGTGAATAAACCCGAAGCTTCGTTTTTGGCGGTTTGGAGCAAGGCGTTTTGGATCTCTTCCTCGCTCATTTTCTTATTGGCGACTTCGGCAAGCTTGGATTTTAAAGCCTGCAAACCTTTGCCGTCCAAATGCTCTGCTGCCACATTGATATCCAACGGACCATATTTATCTTCGCCATAAACCAGCTCTTCAAATTGGAACCGTCCTTCGCTATTGATAAACTTATCAACTTCGTTGGTATTGGTATCAAATTTCAGTTTGCTGACTTCGATTTTGGAAGGCGCGATACTGCCGGTCGGATTGACAAATGCTCCGATCTGCAGATTGGTCACAAGGTTGATCAGCTCGTTCAGCTTGACGTTGTAATCAATATTTTCTTTCCATTGCAGCAGGAATTTATCCAAAGTAATGCTGCTTTTGCCCAAAGAAAGCTTGTTGAGTCCGTCTGAAGTTTCAGATTGAAAATGTAGGTTTTCCATCGAAACATCGCCCTTGTCCGCCAGCTTGAGCTGCAAAGACGGAGCGGTATAATCATGACGGTAGCTTTGGAAATCTTTTTCGTAATCGGTGTTGCCGCTCAAGCCTTTCCAGCTGAGCTTGATGCCGGACAACTCTTCATAGTCGAAAGCCGGAACGCTGAGTTGAAGCTTGCCGCTTCCGCCGAAATAAATCGTATTGCTCATGGACAAAGGAGCTTGTTGGCCAAAGAAGCGAGACAATACTTTTTCGGTTTCCGGATGGTATTTGAACTCTGTTTCCACATGAGCCTGAGTACCGAAACCGCCGGCAAACGGGCCATGACTGATATGGTTCACAACCGTAATCGGCTCTTGCAAGACGGTTTTCAGATTATCGGGCAGATATTGCTGGGTATTTTGAAGCAATGTCGGTTTCAGGCGTATGACCGTAGTTTCGGTCGCACCGAACCAGCCCCGATCATATTGGTGGGATTCTACGGTTAGAAAACCTGATTCCTGCAACAGCTTTTGTTGTGCAGTCAGGGTTTCTTCTGCTTTGATGCCGAAGTAGTAAGGCGCACCGAGGCCCGCGGCGATGGCTACGGCTACGGTCGAAATAAGATACTTTTTCATTGCTACAAACAGATAGGTTGAAAGCGATAAGAATAGCATTTTTTGACCGATTTGTCTTTTGGGTAGCTTAGACGGTACAAATTAGTCCATATTTGGTACTTTTCCATCCTCATGAACCAGCTGCTTATGTTCCATTATCCCAAGCGTTCTGATTTATAATCGGGTCGTCTGAAAACCTGCCCACTACCATCCGCCCCATGACCACGGACTTCGACATCCCTCTCTTCCTCAAAAACCTGCCCAACCTGCCCGGCGTGTACCGTTTTTTCGACGAAGGCGGCAGCGTCTTATACGTCGGCAAAGCAGTCAACCTCAAGCGGCGCGTGTCTGGCTATTTCCAAAAAAACGACCATTCCCCGCGCATCGCCTTGATGGTGAAACAGGTTCACCACATCGAAACCACCATCACCCGTTCCGAAGCCGAAGCGCTGATTCTCGAAAACAACTTCATCAAAGCCCTGTCGCCCAAATACAATATCCTTTTCCGCGACGACAAAAGCTATCCCTACCTCATGCTCAGCGGACATCAATATCCGCAGATGGCGTATTACCGCGGCACGCTGAAAAAGCCGAACCAATACTTCGGCCCCTATCCCAACAGCAACGCCGTGCGCGACAGCATCCAAGTCCTGCAAAAAGTCTTCATGCTGCGCACCTGCGAAGACAGCGTGTTCGAACACCGCGACCGCCCTTGCCTGCTGTACCAAATCAAACGCTGCACCGCGCCCTGCGTCGGACACATCAGCGAAGAAGACTACCGAGACAGCGTGCGCCAAGCCGCCACCTTCCTCAACGGCAAAACCGACGAACTGACCCGCACCCTGCAACACAAAATGCAGACCGCCGCCGCCAACCTGCAATTTGAAGAAGCCGCCCGCTACCGCGACCAAATCCAAGCGCTCGGCATCATGCAGAGCAACCAGTTCATCGACAGCAAAAACCCCAACAACCCCAACGATATCGACCTGCTTGCGCTTGCCGTTTCAGACGGGCTTGTCTGCGTACACTGGGTCAGCATACGCGGTGGGCGGCACGTCGGCGACAAAAGCTTCTTCCCCGACACCAAAAACGACCCCGAACCAAACGGACAAGACTACGCCGAAGCCTTCGTCGCCCAACACTATCTGGGCAAAAGCAAACCCGACATCATCATCAGCAACTTCCCCGTCCCTACTGCATTGAAAGAAGCATTGGAGGGCGAACACGCCAAACAAATGCAGTTCGTAACCAAAACCATAGGCGAACGCAAAGTCTGGCTGAAAATGGCGGAACAAAACGCACAGATGGCAATAGCCCAACTCCGCCTGCAACAAAGCAGCCAGCAACACCGCATCGACGAGTTGGCAAAAATCCTGAACATGAATTCAGACGACCTCAACCGCCTCGAATGCTTCGACATCAGCCACACCCAAGGCGAAGCCACCATCGCCTCCTGCGTCGTGTACGACGAACAAGACATCCAACCCTCGCAATACCGCCGCTACAACATCACCACCGCCAAACCCGGCGACGACTACGCCGCCATGCGCGAAGTCCTCACCCGCCGCTACGGCAAAATGCAGGAAGCCGAAGCCAACGGCGAGGCCGTCAAATGGCCGGATGTCGTATTGATTGACGGCGGCAAAGGACAAATCGGCATCGCCGTGTCCGTATGGGAAGAACTCGGGCTGCACATCCCCTTGGTCGGCATCGCCAAAGGCCCCGAACGCAAAGCCGGCATGGAAGAACTCATCCTCCCGTTCACCGGCGAAACCTTCCGCCTGCCGCCCAACAGCCCTGCCCTGCACCTCCTGCAAACCGTGCGCGACGAATCCCACCGCTTCGCCATCACCGGCCACCGCAAAAAACGCGACAAAGCCCGCGTTACCTCGTCCCTCAGCGACATCCCCGGCGTAGGCAGCAAACGCCGCCAAGCCCTGCTTACCCGCTTCGGCGGCCTGCGCGGCGTCGTCGCCGCCAGCAAAGAAGATTTGGAACAAGTCGAAGGCATCAGCAAGGCATTGGCGGAGACCATTTACGAGCATCTGCATTAAACAATGGGGTAAATAAAGCAAGAGGTCGTCTGAAAAGTTTTCAGACGACCTCTTGTTGTTCGCTATGCTGCCTCAAAAACAATATTTTTTTAAAACCTTATTAGGAACATATTGATAAATATCCTGAAATTCTTTCTTTACCGCGCCTGAAGCAGGATTCAGCTTCTCATTCCGCACCAATTTTATTTTATCTTTAGTTACTTCCGACAACGATGCAGCGGTATAGCGGTATTCTTGATGCCAACCTGCTGTCAAACGGCCTCGGGTAAATTCATACTGATATTTATCCTTTCCCGTTTCCCCATAAAAATCAACATCCATCCTGCAAAGTCCTTGCGGTTGGGCAAACAATACCAACCCGCTTCCTTCCGGACTCAATTCAAAATCCGTCAAATCCCTTTCATAAACTTTTTTCCATTGGGAATGATGACTTTGAGCAGCAAGCAAACCTGAGCTCAAGAATAAAACTGAAACTAATAAACTCTTAACGACATTCATATGATTACACCTAAATTTGAAGAGCCTATGATTAAAACAAAGAACTGAAAATAATACAATTGGATTTCAATCGACTCAATCCCGCTCATCAAACAAACCGACATCGAACAAATCCGGTTCGCTCACCCGCCCGCGGCAATCGACCTTAATGTCCTCGTGAACCCGACAGCAACACGGCAGAATCTCTCCGGGCGCGACAAAGGCCAGCGGGAAACCGTCGTAAGACACCCTGCCGTCTAATATTTTGACGCGGCAGGAACCGCAATAGCCGCTGCGGCACTGGTATTCGACCTCGTGGCCGGTGCGCTCCAAGCCCTCCAATAAGGTTTCGCCCTCTTGCAGCTCGAAGGTTTTGTCGTGTGTACTGATAAGTGCCATTATTATCTGTTTAAGCGGGAAAGGTCGTCTGCACAGTGTAACCGAAATCTTTGATTTCGTTTCCACACCTGTTCAGACGACCCCTGATAATGAAAATGCGGAAAAACCGCTGAGTTTGATTACAGTTCGAAATCGCCCAAATCGTCGGCGCTGACTTCCGAATCAATTTGACCGATTAAGTAAGAAGAAATTTCCACTTCCTGCGGCGCGACCTGTACGTTGTCGGACGACAGCCACGCGTTAATCCACGGAATCGGGTTTTGGGTAGCACCTTCGAATCCGGCAGGCAGTCCGACCGCCTGCATACGCAGGTTGGTGATGTATTCGACGTATTGCGCCAGAATTTCCTTGTTCAGACCAATCATCGAACCGTCTTTAAACAGATAGGCCGCCCATTCTTTTTCCTGCTCCGCTGCTTTTTTGAAGAGTTTGAAACATTCGTCCTGCAATTCGACAGCGATTTCCGCCATTTCAGGATCGTCGGCACCGGCGCGCATCAGGTTGAGCATATGCTGGGTGCTGGTCAGGTGCAGGGCTTCGTCGCGGGCAATCAGTTTGATGATTTTGGCGTTGCCTTCCATCAATTCGCGCTCTGCAAAGGCGAATGAACAGGCGAATGAAACGTAGAAGCGGATGGCTTCCAATACATTCACGCACATCAGGCAGAGATAGAGCTTTTTCTTCAACTCGCGCAAAGACACGGTAACGAGCTTGCCGCCGACGTTGTGCGAACCTTCGCCCAACAGATTGTAATATTGAGTGTATTCAATCAAATCATCGTAATAGCAGGCAATGTCTTCAGCACGGGCGATGATGTATTCGTTCTGCACGATGTCGTCGAACACGACCGACGGATCG